>JAGBZV010000204.1 GCA_017628075.1 Clostridia bacterium | reverse complement strand
GAGGCTGCGCAGGGTACGGTGCGGGAAGTACTCTCCGGATGCGGTGCTGCGTTCCTCGACATACAGCGTGCCAAGCTCCTTTTCATAGAACCAGCCCGGTGTCATGCCGTCGGTAATGTCCATCTGCAGAGCAATACGTCCTTCGCTTTCTACCATAAGACGGATGCACATCCGGAGGAAATTTTTTTCTCCGGCCTTGGTGCGGATCAGAATGTCCGATAACCGGAAATGCCGGATGCCCCACGCGCGGAAAAATTCAAGAAGCACGCCTGCATCGTGCTGCCAATTCGCATAATCGTTGCTTGCGTTGGGGGAATAGCGGAGACTGAGTGCAACACCGTGTGCATACGCGAGCCGGCAAAGCGGACCGAATCCGTCCGGAAACCGCGTGGGATCCGGTATGGACTGTGCGGAATCTGTCCCGTGTGACTGCCAGCCGCGCCCGATCTCCACGATGTCCATGCCGAGAGCGGCGGCACACAGGATCTGACTGCTCACTGTCTCCTCGCATACCGCAGCGTTTGCGCATTGGTCTTCGGGCGTGACGGCGGCAATGAGCGTGGAGAAGCCGCCGCAATCCTCTGCATCGACGCACCGGATGATATGCGCCTCCTCGCCGGTTCTGCAGAGTGCGACGGTGACGGGATACCCTGCGGTAAAGGCAGATGGGGATAGCTCGGTATAATCAATGCCGGAGCTGAGCACGGAGAAGCATTCGGTCGATGCGCGCAGATCGTCCCGGCCTCGGTTGAGATGCGCGGCGCCGGACGGAGCCTCTTTGCGGATCATGCAGACCTCTCCACGGGTTTGATCGGTCAGGCAGATTATGTGACCTGAAAACGCTTCCTCTGCATGGGACAGATAAGCCTCTTCCGTTCGGACATAGGATGAGGTGCAGGCGGTGCGGTCGAGAAAACGCACGGCCGTTAGCTTGATATGATGTCCGTCGTGATAGATACGGTCGATGATATCCGGTGCAGGCGACGTTTCCTCGGCACAGTCGATGTCTGTGGATACGCCGGTTTCCTCCTCAGGTAGTGCGCGGGCAAACAGCTGAGAGCGGATCGCAGGTGTATTCTCGGAAACGGTAAATACCCACCGGACGATATAATTGGAATAAAAGGTCACGATGCCGTCCTCGTAGGTCGTTTCCACCATAGACCAATCAAAGCCCGGAAGGTCGAGCACGGGAGTGTCACAGTTTTTACCAGCTTTCCAGGGGAAGCCGGAGGCTGTCCGGGTAATGACGGAGGCGATGGGACGTCCGTGGCGGAAGGTGATTTCTCGGCGGATATGTGCATTTTCAAATACGAGCACGTCCAGCGGTTGGTTGAGAATCTGCATAATGAACATCCTCCTTGATTGGGAATGATACGGTACCGCGCCCGGCGGTACTGCGGATGGTTTTACGAGGTGCTTTCGGCCTCATCGGGAGACGGTGCTGCCGCGGATGCGGTGTAATACTGATAGAGATGGATGGTGTCGTATACGGGACGCCATTTCGTTTCTCCGCCGGCCATGACACAAACGTAGCGGTGGCCGGTGACGGTGTGCTTTGCATACGTGGCAAGGCATTGGCCGCCCTGCACGGTGTAACCGGTCTTTCCGCCAAGCACGGTGCAAACCCCTGACTCTCCGCCTTCCATGCGGGAAAATACGGTAGACGTCAGAAGAATTCCCTCCGGGTGCTTTGCGGTTGGGACGGTTGTGTGCTGATAGGTACCGAAAATCTCTGCAAGCTCGTCGTTCTGCATGATGAACGCAGTCAGAATCGCAATGTCGGAGAGCGTACTGACGTGATCGGGATGATGCGCACCGGTGCAGTTGACGAAATTGGTTCCGGTCATGCCAAGAGAGGCGGCGCGCTCATTCATGCGTGCCACGAACGCATCCTCGGAGCCGCAGGCCGCAATGGCAAGCGCAACGGATGCCTCCGCGCCGGACGGGAGTGCCGAGCCGTAGAGCAGATCGCGGATTACAACGTCCTCTCCGCCGGAAAATCCTGCCAGCGACAGTCCGTCCAAATACAGAGGATCTATAATTTCGTTCGTCATACGAAAGACGGCGTTTATGTCCGTGATGTTTTCATATGCGACGAGCACGGTCATCAGCTTTGTCATGGAGGCGGGATAAATGGAATCGGTAATATTTTTTCCGGCGACGATCTGTCCGTCCTCAACGTTGACGAGGATCGCGTGCGGGCACGAGATCTCCGTGTCGGGATACCGTACGGTTTCTGTGAGAATGGGACGAATGGGGATACCCTCTACCTCACGAGGTGCATCGTACTCCGGCAGCGCAGGCTCTGTATCTGCTTCCGTGTCTGCGGTATCGTGGCCGCTGTTCTGTTCGCTGTCGAAGGAGCCTGCGGGTGCGTGCTCCTCGCTGAGCATGCGTACTGCAAAAACGCACGTGAAAATAAGTGCTGTGAGCAGCAGCAGACACGCGGCAGCCGTGCATACGAGGCGTACGATCCGCCTTCTGCGGCGCTTTTTCTGCAAAATGCGTCTGCGTCGACGCTCGGCGGGGGAAAGCGGGGGACGATGCGGGACGGAGGTATACGGATTTTGACCGGATGCCTCATCGCGATAGGTGCCGCGGGGAGGCTGTGCTGTATAGCCGGATTGTGCTCCGGTGCGGCTTGTTTGAGATTTCTGCGGCCGCTGCGGCTGCATGGGCATTGTCACATCCTCCTTTTTTGAATGGATTACCATATTATGATACCACAAATTGCGTGGGTTGTCAATGAAAATCAAACAGTTTGCGGCGCAGGATGTTTGCCTGCGGCGCTTTTTCGATTGGCGCTGCTTTTTGCTGGGAATCCTGTGCTGCGGG
>JAGBZV010000203.1 GCA_017628075.1 Clostridia bacterium | reverse complement strand
TCCGTATTTTCAACGAGCTCGGCATTACGGCGGTCAGTCATACGGACCCCATCACCGTTGGAAATGCGGTGGTGGACGGCATCAAGGCACAGATCTGTGCCATTTTAGAGGAGCTGGAGCCTGCGCTGTCGATGCACGATTTCCGCATCACGGACGGTGACCGCCGCATCAATCTGATCTTCGATCTCGTCGTGCCGTTCTCCGTATCTCCGGAGAAATCCGTGCTGCTCGTCGAGGAGCTCAGCGCGCGGATCCGGGCGCTGGATCCCCGCTACTGCACGGTCATTCGCGTGGAATCCGATTATACGGAGCATCCGTAAACAGAAAGGGAGGCGTTTTTATGTATTTTTCCTCGTCTGAGATCCTATCCGTCGGAACGGAGCTGCTGCTTGGCGATATCGTCAATACCGATGCCGCGTATCTGGCGCGTGCGCTTGCGGTCCTCGGAATCCCCTGCTATCATCAATCTGTGGTTGGCGACAATCCCGCACGTCTGCGTGCAGTACTCAGTGATGCGCTTGCGCGCTCGGAGCTCGTGATTCTGACGGGAGGTCTTGGCCCGACCTGTGACGATCTGACGAAGGAAACCGCGGCGGCGCTGATGGGAAAAACGCTCACGCTGCACGCGCCGTCCTACGACCGTATCCGCACGCTTCTCGAAAAGCGCGGCCTGCCGGAAACGGAAAATCAGAAAAAGCAGGCGATGCTGCCGGAGGACGCCGTTGTATTTGAGAACGATTGGGGCACGGCACCCGGCTTTGCAATGACGGCCGATACGGAATTTGGACAGCGAACCGTCATTTTGCTGCCCGGTCCTCCGCGTGAGCTGGAGCCGATGTTTGACGTGCGCGTGCGCCCGTATCTTGCATCCGGATCCGAGGAAACGATATGGTCTATGAATATCGGACTTTGGGGGATTGGCGAGGCGGCTGTTGAGCAGGTGCTTCGTCGCTATATGACCGAGAGTGCAAATCCGACTGCCGCACCCTATTGCGGAGAGGGCGACGTGCGCCTCCGTCTGACTGCGCGCGGACGCTCTGAGGAGGAATGCCGTGCGATGTGCCGTTCCTTGGCAGAGGAGCTGTGCGCGGTTTCCTGTGAGCCGTATAAGCCGGGCATTCTCTCCGATTACGTGTTCGGCATCGACTGTACCTCTCTGTCGGAGGCGCTCGTCGGTATGCTGCGCGAAAAGCACCTGACGGTTTCTGCCGCCGAATCGTGCACAGGCGGATATATTGCCAAGCGCATCACCGACACACCCGGCGCATCGGAGGTGCTCTCCGGCTCGTTCGTTACCTATTCCGAGCAGGCAAAGCAGGCGCTCGTCGGCGTACGCGCCGAAACGCTTGCAGAATACTCCGTCTATTCCGAGCAGGTCGCCGCAGAGATGGCGCGCGGCTGCAGAGAGGCTGTCGGCGCGGATATCGGCATTGGTGTGACCGGCGTTGCAGGTGCGGAGGATGCCGTCGTTTTGCGTGCGGGTGAGGCGCATACCGTTTCTGCGGGGACGGTGTTCGTTGCGTGTGCCGTGGGAAATGACGTGAGGGTTGAGCGGATCGTCCTCGCGCCCGGTCGCCGTGCCGGAACGGAGGCAAGGGAGTACGTGCGTGCGCGTGCGTCACAGCAGGCGCTTTTTATGGCGCTCTGTGCGGCACGGGCACTTTGATACAACGAAACAACGGAGGCGTGCTTTGTCTGGCGGATACTGCCGGCATCGGTGCGCCTCTCGTTTTTTTGCCGCCGCGATCCGGGCAATATTCACAATTCACCCGTTGACATTCCCGCGTTTCCGTGATACAATAATAGGATAGAATATCTCACAGAAAAAAGGAGGTTGAGGCTATGCGTGACATCTCAGATGAAAAACGGCAGGAGACGGCATCTGCACGCGACGATTTTTGGGATATCGATAAAATGCTTCCGCAAACGGTCCGGCAGGTGCAGACGTCTGCCGACGGCGCGCGTGATACGGAGCCTGTGGAAATCGCTGTCGGTGAGGCTCCGGCAGACACCATGCAGCTTCACATCCCTCCAATGCAGAATCTGAACGAGCGGATGCGGGGTGTCGCACAGTACAGAGACGGAAAGCGAAGGACACCGCCGATGCCCTCCCACGGCAATACGCCGGGCGACGTTTCTCCGCAGATGGCGCAGCCCGTCTGCAGCTACGAGCCGGAGCACAGTATGCTTCGTGCCGTGTCCGTGTTCCGCTGGCCGGAGCGCTATCAGTATTACGAGCGGTTTACCGCCGATGCAAAACGGTATTTTAACCGTACTGCCGCAGAATGTCCCTTTGTCAACTTCTTTGCATATATGCCTCAGTACAGCCAGATGACGCAGGATCAGCTTCGCTGGTATTTGTATTGGCGCGACGGCGTCCGGCACGGCGAATATCTGGCGACGGATTACAGTTATCTGTTTTTGTATATCTACGAGATCATCAATCTGCCCGATAAGATCCGCCCTGCCGAGGGGCTTGCGCTGCTGTGCGATCTGTGGCTTGCTTACAGAGAGCAGTTTCCGCGGCTGGATCGCTATCTTGGTGAATGGGTTTGCGATTATTGTCTTATATACGGACTTCCCGCGCCGCTGGAGCGCCTGTCAGAGGTTCTGCCGACGCTCGTTTCGATTCTGACCTTCCGCGAATTTTATGTGGCGTTCCATACCGATGGAGGCTGTCCCATCACGCCGCAGCTTTGCGACGTACTGTCAACCCATCCGTGGCGGCAGTCAAAGTATATCACCCCGGAAAACCGCACGCTCTTTGAAACGCATATATACGCCGCCGTGATCGGTGCGCTGAGCTATGCGTGGGAGCACGATCCGGATTTTGTGTCGCTGCTCGGATTTTCCGAGGTCGTGCAGTCGCGCAACGCCTTTTCGGGCGCACTGTGCACCTATGCGTGCAAACGCCGCATCGACGTGCGTTATCTGTCGCTGTCGCGCTCCTATCAGCTGAAATTCATTCTGACCGATCTCTTTAAGCTGGCGGAAAACTGCATCCGTGCGCATCTCGGCATCAAGGCGCGCCTCAACGCCGCAGGCGTGCCGGAGGTCCTGCGCGAATGGGTAAAGGACTATTTCGCACGGCTTCTGCCGCCTCCGCAAAAGGCACCGCGCAGGACCTCCAATCCTCGTGCCGAGGAGGAGGCGCGCGTGCGCAGAAGCGAGGAGTCCGCGTATGCCGCGCTGTATGAGCCGCTGTCTGCATCACTTTCCACGGAGGCCGCGCTTGCGCTGGAGAAGACCTCGTGGGCAAATACGGAGCTGCTCGTTGCAGAAGCAGACACGGAGATGGATGCCGCGGCTGTGCCGCAGAGTGCGCCCCCGGACGGCGTTGCCGCCGCTGCGGAGGATGACGGCGCGGGTGCGTCTGAGATCGTCTGGGACGATCCCTACGAGAATTTCGTGCGCCACCTGAATGAGCTGTACTATACCGCGCTCAAGCATATCATTTGCCGGGAGCAGGAGGCGTTTTCCGCGCTCTGCCGTGGGGCGATGATGCTGGAGGAGGCGGTTGCTGATGCGATCAATGAGCTTGCCGTTACCTATACCGAGGATACGGTCCTCGATCCGGACGGAACCTTCTGGATTTTATCGGATTACTATGCAAACGACGTTATGAATGCCGTTGTGGCAAGAGAAGAGGATCTGTAGACAAAGGACCGAATCTCAGTTGGAAAGGAGTGACTGCCGTGCCCGGACCACGGAATGGAGGGGCTCGTGCAAATACTGCCGCACGCACCCGGACGCGCAAGGAGGGTGCGCTGCGGTATGCCGTGTTTGCACTGCTGTTTTTTGCGGTGCTTGGCTTTTATGCCGTGCGGATCGCCGTTCTGCAGCTCGCACCGGACGGCAGCTCGACGGTCATCATTGACGGTCAGGCCGTTGCCGTCACGCGCAGGACCGTAACGATCAAGGCGCGCCGAGGCTCAATTCTGGACCGGAACGGCACGCCGCTTGTGCAGGACGTTCTGCGGTACCGGATGGAGCTCGACGCCTCCTACTTTCCGCGTGAGGACGCTGCGGCAAACGCACTGCTGTATACGCTTTTGACGCTGTCAGACGAAACGGGCGGCCAGATCCGTCAGACCTCGCTTCCGATCACGGCAGGCTTTGCCGACGGACGGTATTTATATTTTCTCAAGCCGGAAACAGTCAGCTCTGCCGCACGTGCGCGCTTCGATGCGTTTTTGGATACGGTTGGCCTTGGCGAGGCGCCGGAGCTGACGGCGGATGCCGTGCTGGATGCGCTGTATGCCCGCTATCACCTGTACGACGAGCCGGAAAACGAGCTTCCCATGCCGTGGGAGGAGCGTGAGCTGCTGTACGATCCGCACATGGCGTACCGCATTGCCTGTATCCGTTACGATCTGGAAACGCTGGCCTTTGATCGGGCCAATCCGTATCTTCTGTGTGCAGACACCGACGTTTCTCTGATAACGCCGGTGCGTGAGCAGAAGCTGCGCGGCGTACTCTTTTGCGCACAGACGGAGCGTGAATACTGCTATCCCGGATATGCGTCGCATATTCTCGGAAGAACGGGAAAGATCCAGGCGGAGGACGTGGAGTATTATACCGCGCTTGGATATCCGCTCGATGCGATTGTCGGTATTGATGGCATTGAGGGGGCAATGGAGGAGGCTCTGCGCGGCATTGACGGAAAAATGCGCGTGGAGGAGGATGCCAACGGCAATATCCTCTCTCAGACGGTGCTCACGGAGCCCGTCCACGGAAAGGACGTCTATCTGACCGTTGATATTGGCCTGCAGATCCGGGCAGAGGATGCTTTGGCGGAAAATATTGCGTATATTGCAGAATCGGCACAGTCCTCCGGGGAGCCGCAAAGCGGCGAGGATGCCAACGCCGGCGCACTTGTCGTCGTGGATCCGAATAACGGTGCCGTTCTTGCATCGGCATCCTATCCGACCTACGATCTGACACAGTTTGATTATACGGTGCTGTCCGGGGATCCGATGCTTCCGCTGTACAATCGCGCTCTGCTTGGCACCTATGCGCCCGGCTCTGTATTCAAGATTGGTGTTGCGGCGGCAGCTATGGAGCACGGTCTTATTGATGCGCAAGCGAAGATTGATACGCAGGGGATTTATACCTATTACGACGATTATCAGCCGCGCTGCTGGCTGTTTACGCGCACGGGGCAATCGCACGGTCTTATCAACGTAGTGGAGGCTCTGCGCGATTCCTGTAATTATTTCTTCTTTGACGTTGGGCGGCAGCTCGGAATCTCCAGGCTGTCTGCGTTTATGGAGGCGCTTGGCCTTGGCGAAAAAACGGGACTTGAGCTTCCGGAGGCGGCGGGGATTCTGTCCTCTCCTGCGTATACCGATTCCAAGGGGCTTCCCTGGGTTGGTGCGGATACGCTTCAAGCCTCGATCGGGCAGGGGTACAATGCGTACACGCCGATGCAGATCGCCGCATATCTGACCACGCTGGTCAACGGCGGCACGCGGTGGGAGTCCCATTTTGTGCGCGGCGTTGCCGAGCACGGTGCGAAGATACCGCTGTTTTCCGACGTCGGTGCGGTAAAGGGCAGGATCTCGCTGTCGGAGCAGACACAAAAAACGCTGCTTGAGGCGATGCGTGAGGTTGCGGAAAACGGCTCAGCCGCACGCATCTTCCGCGGATACGACGTTCCTGTCGGAGCCAAGACCGGCACCGCCGAGGTAGGCGACGGGGGAAGCCCAAACGCCGTGTTTGCCGGCTTTGCACCGCTGGATGCGCCGGAGCTCCTTGCGGTTTCCGTGATTGAAAACGGAGCCTCCGGAACGAGCGCGGGTCTTTGCGTCAGGGACGTCTTTGACGCCTGGTTCGGTGGTGAATAAACGAAATGGGTTGTTGCAAGCTGAAAGCTTGCGGCAGCCCGGGGGCACGAAGTGACCTGAATTTCCCGTTTTTCATGCGAAAATCGCATGAAAATGCACCTTCACTGAGGGGCAAGGGAAACTTCTATGGGGCTGGGGCACGTAAGTGCAACAGCCCGTTTTACTTGCTTTTTTGGGACGCGGACGATTGGATGTCCGAGCTGCTTGCCATATCAACCGGCTGCACTCCGCTTTGCTGTTATAGACGGATTTGCAAATTTATGATATAATTTTTTTGAATCCCCCAACCTTTTCCTTCTGATTTGTGTCTAATAGACAAGCGCTTAAAAATGGAAATTTCCGATTTTAGTGAAAGGAGAGTGCATATGTACTATCAAAACGAACCGGACGACACACTGGTAATGCTTACACTTGCGGGCGAGCAAACGGCGTATGAGGTTTTGGTAACACGGTATCAGAGGCTTGCGATATCTGCTGCGATGAAGATAACGAAAAATCACTTCATGGCGGAAGATGCCGCGCAGGATGCTTTTGTTACGGCTTGGATGAAGCTGAATACGCTGCAGGATGCGAAAAAGTACGCCTCCTGGGTGTGCCGTATCGCAAGGAACTGTGCGTTGAATATGATAAGCAGATACCGAAGCTTTCTTCCGCTTGACGTGGTGGATAACTTAAATATTGCCGACGACGGAGCGGAAAATCCCGCGGAGCTTTATGTACTGTCCGAAGAGCGAAACGAAGTGGAGAAAACCGTTGAGATGTTGCCGGAAAAGGTACGGAAGATCATTCATCTGCACTATTTTGAGAATCTTTCCGTCGCGGATATCGCAGATCGAATGCGAATCTCCGAGGGAACGGTCAAATGGCAGCTTCACGACGGCAGAAAACGAATCAGAAAGGAGCTTTGCGCTATGAATGAAAAGTATGGTGATACTCTTGTTGTACGTGTTATGAAGAAGGTTGAAGAGCTGAAATTGTGGCAGGTCAAAAACGACAAGAGCGGTTTTGAGAAGGTATACAAGGAAGTGCTCCGCGAGGTGGAGGAGCTTCCCGAATGCAGAGAAAAGCACCACGCGCTTGCCGATGTGCTGATGCGCGGCTGGTGGTGGCTTCCCGGCAAAAAGAACGACGCGCTGTTCGCAAGAATCCGGGATGCGGCAATTAAGGGAAAGAACGATGATGTGATGGAATTTATCGTCACACGCGAGGACAGCAAGGTCTGGGGCAGTGCGAAAATTGAATTCATCCGCGATAAGCAGATTCCCATGCTGGAAGAAGCGGGACTTATTCACACGCTGGCAAGAGAATGGTTCTGGCTGGGGCATCAGTATTTCTGTGAAGGTCAGACTGAAAAAGGACAGTCGGCATTTGACAAAGTGCAGTCTCTCCTCACTCCTGCAGACAGATATTACGCACTTGTATTGTACGCCAGAGAAGTGCAGGACAAAATGACTTCCGGATACAAGGATAAAAACAAAAAGCGTTTTCTGAACAATGCCGGTGCCGACGAACTGCGGTATATCGACGGAAGCCTGCGTTACTGGAAGCAGGAGGAGTACGGCGAAGGATATATGAACTCCATCGACCGACAGATCGGCAATCTGTTCTTCAATATCTCCCGCTGTGACGGATGGTTTTTCGATGAAAAAATGGCTGTTGGCGAAAACCGAACGGGATCCGACGGGAATACGCTGACCTTTGTTTCTGACACAGAAACCGTGGAGACACCTTGCGGTACCTTTGAGGACTGTCAGCTCTGGGTGACAAAACTGTTTGCGGAATACCGCGGATACTGCGTGAATAAAGCATGGTACAAATCCGGTGTGGGCATTGTAAAATACGAGCGCACAGTGGATGATCTGACCGATGTACGGCTTTTGAAGTCCTATAAAATCGTCAGCGGTAAGGGACTGCTTCCGTTGGCGGCTGGCAACACATGGGAATACGCGGACACCTACAACCACGATAACCTGATCTCCGGGCTTGTGATTACCGTTACCCATGCCGATGACGAGACTGTAATACTTGCATCTAGAGATTTCGCAGAGCGATTCCGGTATGATGAGGATAGCTGGCTTGATATGATTCAAGCGATTCGCAATGAATACTGGATCTACGAAAACGGCAAAGGGAAACTGGGCGATATCACCGTTCCACTGGAAAAGGTGGAAGCGTTGGCACAAACTCCCATGGAAAAGGCGCATACAAAAGCCGCAGTTTCCGTTGCACGCCGGATCATCGGCGGAGAAACACCCGAAAGCGGTTATACAGGACATTGGAATTTCTTCTCCAAGAATGTAGTCTACGAAAAAAACGGCAGACTGAATTTCACACACAATCACCGCTGGTCGTTCGAATTGAAAAACACGGGCAGTATGGGTGCTGCAGAAGATCCCATTCTTTATAATGATATTTTAGGTATTTTGCAGGATGCAGCGAACTGCATTTGGGCGGACGAATGGAAGATCGGTGCGTCACCCATCGTGGAATATGATCACTACGGCAACGCTGTAAGAACACACATCTCCTGTGAGGATGGCGGAAGCGTAACCACAAAAGCTGGAACCTTTGAAAAATGTTTGAAGCTGTCGATGGACATCGACGGTATGAAGGACGGCGTGGCATACCGCGGCGGCAAGAAGGTTTACTATTTTGCCGAAGGAATCGGAATCGTTCGTACTGAAAATGAATTTTGCGGTGGCGCAAGAACGGCAGTCTACGAGCTGACCTCGTATGAGGGTGTTGGCGAAGGATTTATGCCGCTTGCGGACGGTCTTGTACGTCGATATGATGCACTCGATCTGACCGACGGCTTTGTCGGTGCGGTAGAATATGCTTGGGTAGCTGATGAGGACGGCGATATCGTTGTATTTGCTGACCGCACGGGTATTCGTGAGCTTCCGCCTCCCATTACGCAGTATAGCGCAATCGAGGCAGAGATTGTAGAAGACCGTTTGTGGGATGCAGGCAAACATACGGAAAGCCGCCTTTGCCATGACGTTAACAATTTCCATCTGTTGTGTCATTTCTTTGGCCGTCCGTCGAGATATTGGGCGGCGCAGGAAAAGGCAGTTGCTTGGAATAAGTACCGTCTGCATATCATGGAGGGACTCGGTGACGGTGCTGTTCCGGAAGCATGGCTCGGACATTATGCAAGCACAAGCTTCCGTACCGCGTGTGCCTTGTTTGGCTGCGGCAAGAAGGATGAAGGATATGCGTGGCTTGAAAAAGCCTTTGAAGCATATCCCAAGTGGGATAGTATTCCCGATGGTACTGAAATGGACGTAGGTGATCCGCTGATTTACGGTGGTATTAAGGTTGTAAAAGGCAAAGGGCATATCAAACTTCCCGATGATACAATAGAGCCTATCGCATACGATCATTTGTTTGAGGGAACCTGTAATCTTATGTATCGTGGCATGACCGCGCCACAAGGCTGGGAATGGTTCGATTCCGTCCGTAACGAAGATCGTTTCAAGGAATACATTGAACGAGCACAAAAGATGGCTGATAAATAAGTGACCCCGGGCTGCT
>JAGBZV010000202.1 GCA_017628075.1 Clostridia bacterium | reverse complement strand
GGGGTTTCTCTGCCAAGCCGTTCGTGACCGCATCGCTGCTCTCTTCGCTATAATTGGGGGTGGGGGATGTCGTTACGGAATCCGTAACCATATCTGTATCAGGTGTGTAATCGGTGTCTGGATATATCGGAGGCTTTTCATTGGGAACGCGCCCCTCAGACGATAGCCCAAGATAGGAGTAGTAGTCGCCCGTGTACAGAAGCTCACAGAGGTATGCCCGGAGAGGGTCACTCGCTGACCATGCCCACGGATTTAAGAGATCCACGGTGTCCCATGCGTAATCATAGGGCCAATAGAGCGTAAAATCGCTGTATTGGAGGCTTTGACTGTCGGAGGGAACGGAAAACTGCGGATCGTCGTACATGATACCGAGGTCGTCCAGATAGAATGCACGCAAGGTGCAGAATGTGAACGTGAGAATACACGTGATGCACAAAATCAGACAGAGTGCTTTGACGATGGGATGATAAAGCTGATTCTTTTTCATGTCAGAGGTCTCCTTGAGATTCAATTTTGTAGCCGCGCCCCCAGACGACCTTGAGATATCGGGGGTTTGCAGGGTCTATCTCGATTTTTTCGCGCAGATGCCGTATGTGTACGGCAACGTTATTTTCTGCGCCGAAGGTGTCGGTGCTTGCTCCGATGCGCAGTGCGCGGAGGCAGATCTCCTTGGTAGAGAATACGGTATCCGGCTCACTCATCAAAAGCTTTAAAATGGTAAATTCGGTGGGAGTTACGGAAACCTCATCTCCGTCCACACGCACGCAGCGGGAATCGGGATCCAATTCAAGTCCGCCGCATCGCAGAATTTGAGGCATGGAAACGCGGCTTCCAAGATACAGATACCGTCTGAGCTGGGAGCGAACGCGCGCCATCAATTCGGCGGGATGAAACGGCTTGGAGATATAATCGTCCGCGCCGAGGTTGAGTCCAAGAACCTTGTCCGCTTCTTCCCCCTTTGCTGTCAGGAGAATGACCGGGAGTGCGCGCAGTGCAGGGTCCGGATCACCGCGCAGCGTAGTCAGTGCGGTAATGCCGTCTGTTACGGGCATCATGATGTCAAGAATGAGAAGCGATATATGTTCTTTTCTGCAAAGCGTCAATGCCTCTTGCCCATTTGACGCACACAGCACGAGGTAGCCCTCCGCACGCAGATAGATGGCAATCGCAGCGGCAATATCTGCGTCGTCATCACAGACGAGTACGGTTTCTTGTTTGTCCGTCATGGTGTAATTCCTCCTTTGTTGTATCTTGCTATTATTATATCATAGAAATTATGAAAAACCAATAGCATTTTCCATTAAGATTTCTTAATATTTGCGCTGGGTATGTTTTTTTCACCGCAATATAAAGATTCATTGGAAAAATTATGAACTTTTTTTGTAAACGCTTGACTTTTTCCCATTTTGTGCTATAATATATTAGCACTCAAGTATATAGAGTGCTAACATTAAAAACGAATACATGATATATAAGAAAGGATCCTATTAAATGGAAAAGAAACAATTTCGGACGGAATCGCAAAAGCTGCTGGATATGATGATCAACTCCATCTATACGCACAAGGAGATCTTCCTGCGCGAGCTCATTTCCAATGCAAGTGATGCGATTGACAAGCTGTATTACCGTTCCCTGACCGACGATTCGGTGGCATTGACACGCAGCGATTATGAAATTCGCATCGACCTTGACCGTGAAGCACGCACGATTACGATTACCGATAACGGATGCGGTATGACCGATGTGGATTTGGAAAACAACCTTGGTACGATTGCAAAATCCGGCTCTTACGATTTCAAGCATGAAAACGAGTCGCGCGAGGATGTGGATATCATCGGCCAGTTTGGCGTAGGCTTTTATTCTGCGTTTATGGTTTCCGATAAGATTACGGTTACGACGCGCGCATTCGGTACGAACCGCGCTTGGATTTGGGAATCTGAGGGCGTTGACGGTTATACGATGACGGAGGGCTGCAGAGATACGGCCGGTACGACCATCACGCTGCATCTGCGCGCCGATACAGACGAGGAAGCATATTCTGAGTATCTTGATACCTGGCGCATCAAGAGCCTGGTTAAAAAATATTCCGATTATATCCGTTATCCCATCCGCATGGATGTGACGACGCAGAAGCTGCGCGAGGGTGTCGATGCAGCATCCGATGCGGCGGACAAGTACGAATCGGTAACGACTACGGAAACGCTCAACTCTATGGTTCCGCTGTGGAAGAAGCGTGCGCAGGAGATCACGGACGAGGAATACGCTTCCTTCTACCATGACAAGTTCTACGATTTTGAAGCGCCGGCAAGGACCGTACACTTCAAGTCTGAGGGTACTGCGACCTTTGATGCGATGCTGTTCGTTCCGGCAAAGGCACCGTTCAATTACTACACGAAGGATTTTGAAAAGGGGCTGCAGCTTTACTCCTCCGGCGTTCTTATCATGGAGAAGTGCGCCGATCTGCTTCCCGATTATTTCAGCTTTGTGCGCGGCTTGGTTGACTCCGCAGATCTGTCGCTGAACATTTCCCGCGAGCTGCTGCAGCACGACCATCAGCTCAAGGTAATTGCAAAGGCAATCGAAAAGAAGATCAAGAATGAGCTTGCAAAAATGCTGGAATCCGACCGTGCAAAATACGAGGCGTTCTGGTCTGCATTTGGTATGCAGCTCAAGTTCGGTCTGTATGCCGATTACGGTCAGCACAAGGATGTTTTGCAGGATCTGGTGCTGTTTACCTCCTCTGCTGAAAGAAAGCTTGTCACGCTTGCGGAGTATGTTTCCCGTATGAAGGAAGACCAGAAGTCCATTTATTACGCGTGTGGCGAAACGCTGGATAAGATTGAAATGCTCCCGCAGTGCGAATCCGTAACGGGTAAGGGCTATGAGGTATTGTACCTGACCGACGACGTCGATGAATTTGCTCTGAAGATGCTGATGAACTACAGCGAAAAAGCCTTCGTCAACGTGTGCGCGGAGGAGCTTGATATTACTTCCGAGGAAGAAAAGGAAGCGGTCAAGGCCGAAAACGAATCCTCGGAGGATATGTTGAATGCGATGAAGGAGGCACTTGGAGAAGCCGTTTCTGCGGTGCGCTTTACCAATACGCTGAAGAGCCATCCCGTCTGCTTGACGAGCGAGGGCGGGCTTTCCGTTGGCATGGAGCAGGTGCTTAACCGGATGCCGGGCGGAGAAGAAGGTGTCAAGGCGCAGATCGTGCTGGAGATCAACGCATCTCACGCTATCGCAGACAAGCTCAAATCCCTCTACGTCTATGACCGTGAAAAGCTGACGGCATACGCAAAGATCCTGTATGCACAGGCAAGGCTGATCGGCGGTATGTCTGTAGAGAATCCGGCAGAATTGTCCTCGCTCGTGTGCGATCTGATGATCTGATCTGTTTCTTTCGTCCAATGTCGGAGCGCGGGCTGCGGCACGTTGGTGTCTTAGCCCGCAGCCCTGGTCTCTTGCCCCTCGCTCGAGGGGCATTTTTGCGTGTTTTTTCTGATGCGGAAAGACGTCTGTGAAAATACTTGAAAAAAGGACGGAATTGTGTAATATGTGATATTGCGATTCACTTTGTTGATACCTTCGGCGGCGGCACCACGCGTAAGCGTATGCACGCGGCAAAGGATTACTCAGGCGCGGAGATCATGAGAACGCTTCTCGACG
>JAGBZV010000201.1 GCA_017628075.1 Clostridia bacterium | reverse complement strand
CCAAACGACGCTCTCTCAATATTCAAAATACAAGGAGGATTACGCAAAGGGCAAGATCACACAGCAGGAGTACAGGGAATATCTCATCCTCTACGGTGAAGCATACGTAAAAAACGAACCGTTTAAACGAATCGAACAGCACTTAAGCTACGCAGACGAACTATCTGCACAGGGCAGAGAGGCCTGGTTTGTGTACGATACGGGCTGGAAGACATTTTTAAATGCAGATTTTGATTGGCCCCTGTACGTATTGCAGCTCCTTTTGTTCAGCGGCGTTTTTATCATTGAACACGCCTCAAGGTCCTCAAACGGTGCTTTTCATACCATATTACGCACCACCAAAAACGGAAGAAGCGTTACTTTCAAATGTAAGATTCTCTCTACCGCAGCACTTTCTACCGTTCTCTACGGCATATTCTTATCAATAGATCTGTTCTATCTTTCATCCGGATTTGACCTCCCCCTGCCGCAAGCGCCCTTGCATTCCCTTCCCTTTATGTCAGCATCCGTTCCGGGCGTATCCATTAAAGCATTTTGCATACTGTACGCTGCTGCAAGGCTTCTTGCTAACATCGCATTCTCCATATTCGTCGTAACAATTTCCAGCTTAATTAAAAAATTGACTCCGGCCTTGACGGTGATCACGTTTATAACCCTCATGCCGCATTTGCTTTCAAGGTCCGGCTTCCATGCGCTCAGCTGCGTGGATTATACCGCCGTGCTGAGGTTTACACCGCTTTTGCTTGACAATCTGCCGGGTTTGATTTTTGCCCTGCTTTTTGCCGTATGTACGCTCACAATCACGATCTGCGCCCGGAGGAGGTGGATTCATTGATCTTACAATTTCATAGCGTAAGCAAATCCTACGGCTCAAATCTTGCGTTAGACCAATTCTCTGCGACGTTAGAGCCGGGTATCTACGCCCTTCTCGGGCCAAACGGCTCCGGAAAAACGACGCTGATGAACATCCTCACCGATAATCTCAAGGCGGATTCCGGAGAGATCACCTATACCGACAATGCCCAACGCACAGAAAACGTTCTGCGCATGGGTGTACGGTTCCGCGAAAAGATCGGCTTTATGCCACAGTACCCGGGGCTGTATCCCAATTTCACCGTTGAACACTTTATGTGGTATATGGCAGCTCTCAAGGGAATTAAAAAGGACGACGCAAGAAAACAAATCGCCCAGATCCTAGATGCAGTCGAGCTTTCTGACATCCCCATGCGCAAGCTCGGCGCACTGTCCGGCGGTATGAAGCAGCGTCTGACGCTGGCGCAGGCGGTGCTGGGAGATCCTGAAATCCTCATTCTTGACGAGCCAACGGCCGGGCTGGATCCCAAGCAGCGAATTGCTATCCGGAACTACATCTCAAAAATTGCCCTCAATAAGATCGTTTTGATCGCAACGCACGTTGTTTCAGACGTTGAATTCATCGCTCGCAGTATCATTATGTTAAAAAAGGGTGTGATCGTTGACAACGCGCCTCCAAACGCGCTGGTGAAGAAGATCGAGGGGCAGGTGTGGATCGTTCCGTGCGCCGAGCACGAGCTGCTGACAATGCAGGATCGCTACCGCGTGATAAACATTGCAAGAGATGAGCAAACGTCAGAGGTGCTGCTGCGGGTACTCTCCGATGCTGCACCGACAAACAGAGCTCGCGCTGCTGCACCAACACTTGAGGATTATTATCTGCAGATATTTGGAGAAGCGGCAGGGACGTAATCCTTGCAGTACGTATTCTCTTTCTTCGTGAAAAATACAAACAAGGCCTCTCTCATTAGAGGCCTTGAAATCTTCTTTTGGGCTCCGGAGATGCAAGTGCTCCGGACCTTTTTGCTCGTGCGGCGTTTGCTCTCCGTCGCGAGAATCAAAGGAACACACATCACCCTGTTACAAGGAAGTAGCCGATCACAAGGATACCAAGTGCAATGCGGTAATATGCAAAGGGAACAAAGCTCTTTTTTCGCACGTATCCAAGCAGGAAGCGGATCACCAAAAGCGACACGGCAAACGAAACTGCCGTCCCCACCGCAAGAATCATGGCTTCCGCAGCGGTAAAGGAAAATCCGAACTTCAAAAGCTTGAGCAGCGAACCGCCCGCCAGTACGGGAATTGCAAGGAAAAACGTAAATTCCGCCGCACAGGTACGGGAAAGACCAAGCAGCAGCCCGCCGATGATCGTTGCGCCGGAGCGTGACGTTCCGGGAAGGATCGCTGCTATCAGCTGAAATGCACCGATCAAAAGCGCAGTACGATACGAGATAAACGCCGTATCCGTCACAGACTGCGGACGCTTTGCAAGATAGCGCTCACAAAGCAAAAACGCCACGCCGACCAGAATCAGCATCACCGCAACCGTTACGTAATTATAAAGATATGCCTCCACCATGTCGTCCAGCAAAAACGCATACACGCACGCCGGCAGACAGGCAGCGAAAATACGGAACCAAAGTCCCCAAACGTCCCTCCGGATCACCGGTCCCTTCCCGGAAAAGGAGAAGGGGAAAATCCGATCCCAGAACAGCACCACGACCGCAAGGATCGCGCCAAGCTGTACCACGACCAGAAACATCTCCCAAAAGGCCTCTGATACTTGCATGGGAAGAAGCTCCTCCAAAAGGATCAGATGTCCCGTGCTGGACACCGGAAGCCATTCCGTGATCCCCTCCACGATGCCGTACAGCACCGCGCGCAGAAGCTCTGAAAGCATATTCATACTCTGTCATCCTTTCGTTCTTCGGATACAAACAAAACCGCAAACAGCATCATAGCGCCTCCTGCAGAAACGCAACGTCCGCTGCCGTCGTCTCCTGATCTCTGAACTGCAGATTGTAGAGCTTGCGGTACATACCGTTCTCAAGTGCCATCAGAGCATCGTGGGAGCCACGCTCCTCAATTCTTCCGCCCGCGATCACAACGATCTCGTCTGCGTTCTTAATGGTGGACAAGCGGTGCGCAACAACGAGCGTCGTTCTGCCGCGGCACAGCGCATCCAGCGCCTGCTGAATCAAAATCTCAGTCGTATTGTCCAGTGCTGAGGTCGCCTCGTCCAGAATCAGAATCGAGGGATTCTTCAAAAAAACACGCGCAATCGACAGCCGCTGCTTCTGACCGCCGGACAGACGCACGCCGCGCTCACCGATCTCGGTATCGTAGCCTGCAGGCAGCGACATAATATATTCGTGAATATTGGCGCTCACAGCAGCAGCCTCGATCTCCTCCTGCGTTGCATCGGGTCTGCCGTACAGGATATTCTCGCGGACCGTGCCGTTGAACAGGAACACATCCTGCTGGACGATGCCGATATGGGAGCGCAGAGAGTCCAGCGTAATGTCCCGAATATCCCTGCCATCGATGAAAATAGTCCCTGCCTCAGATTTATAAAATGCGGGAATCAGATGGCAAAGCGTCGTTTTTCCGCCTCCGGACGGACCGACAAGCGCAATCTTCTGTCCGGCGCGGATATCAAGAGACACCCCACGCAAAACGTCCTTTTCCTCATTGTAAGCAAACTCGACGTTCACAAGCGTAATATCACCGCGGACACGTTCGATCGGTGCTGCGCCGGGCGCATCCTCCTCCGGCTCCTCATCCAGAACCTCAAGGAACCGCTTGAAGCCGGTAACGCCATTCTGATACTGCTCCATGAAGCCAATCAGCGTGGTGACGGGATTGATAAACAGATTGACGGAAATAATAAACGTCGAATAATCAGCAAAGCTGATCCTTCCCATGTATAAAAAGATGCCGCCTGCAATCAGGATCACAACGTTGAACACGTCGGTAACAAACGAGGAACCCGAGTGAAATTTTGCCATGGCATTGTAGGAGTCCCGCCGCGCATCAATAAACTGCGTGTTGCCCGCCTCAAACTTTTCACATTCTTCGCGCATATTGGTGAACGCCTTTGTAACGCGGATTCCGGAAATGGATGACTCCAGAGCTGCATTGATGACGGCCATGGACTTGCGCGTTTCAGCAAACGCATCCGTCATTCTCTTACGGTAGACGGCGGTGACAACCATAAGCAGCGGCACGCACGAAAAGATAATGAGCGTCAGCGGAACGCTGATGGTACAAAGATATGCAAACGATCCGACGATCATAATGCCGGATATCAAAAGATTTTCCGGTCCGTGGTGCGCAAGCTCTGAAACCTCCATCAGGTCGTTTGTCATGCGGGACATAATCTTTCCCGTTTCGTTGTTGTCAAAATACGTATACGGAAGCCTCTGCAGATGCCGAAAAAGGTCCGTACGCATCTGTGCCTGCATCCCGACACCGACCATGTGTCCCCAGTACTGCACAAAATACCGCAGATACATTCTCAGAAGGTACAGCAGCAGCAGCACAACGCCGCAGATAACCAGCATTCGGATCTCCTTGTTCGGGACGAAATCATCCAACATCCGTTTTGTCAGGATCGGATACAGCATACCGATCACGTATATGAACAGCGACGCGATCATATCAAGCGTGAACATTTTTATATGCGGACGGTAATAAGCAACAAAGCGTTTCAGCACGGAAGCAGCTCCCCCTGTCATTTGATAATTCTATGTGATTATTTTACCAAAAATTCCGCAGAAAGTCAAGAAGCAGCAAACAATCGCCTGCAGATTTTACGTTTTTTTCATCATTGCGCACCTCCCTCCTGCACATATTCCACGGATTCTGCATAAACATGGAACGTGCACGATCCGGTAAAACGATTCACTCTTTTTCGTCCGAAAACCCTCTTTTCCGTTTTTCCACATTCTTCACACTTTAATATAAAAATCCGCAATTTTTTAAGATTTCACGCGCGAAGCTGTGGAAAAGCAGATCTCGCCGCCGCAAAGACCTGTGGAAAACCCTTTGGAAACTGTTGAAAATCAACTGTTTCGGCAGTGTTGTTTTCCACATTTCCCACAGAAACGCTTGTGGAAAACCTCCGGATACATTTGTTCGGTCCGCGCGTTTTCCCACAGCCGTACATCGTTTTACAGCACGAATTCTCCACAGCCGCACCGCCCCGCACAACCGCCCGCCGCAGGAAAACGGGCTCACATCGCGCCGTGCATACACATACATTCCATATTCCCGAAAACAAAAATACACAGCGGATTCCGACTTTTCCCATGGGTGCGGCCAATGTCACGCCGTCTGCAGTCCTGCACAAAAAACGCGTTCCTTTTTTTGATAAAGAGCAGCCCCCGCAATCGGCAGGCACTTTCCGTCCCCAAAGAGGCATTTTGCAAAAAATATGGCTGCGTTTTTGCAGAAACTATCCAAGCGCCCCCCTCCAAACGCATAAATCGTTATTTTTTTCACGCAATTTGCATTTTTCTATTGACAAATCCTTCAATTAGTGGTATCATATTTTGTAATCCAACTAAAGTGCCACAGCGCCAAAGCGCCTCTGCCTGGCTGGATGTATATATATATCCAAATATAAAGGAGATTCGTTATGAACAGAGTATTCAATTTTTCTGCCGGCCCTTCCATGCTGCCGCTTCCGGTTCTTGAAAAGGCCGCTTCCGAGCTGGTCTGTTATGGAGATTCCGGCATGTCCGTTATGGAGATGAGCCATCGATCTCCGGTCTACGAAGCAATCATTGCAGACGCACAGGCAAAGCTCCGCACCCTCATGAACATTCCGGACAACTATAAGGTCCTGTTCCTGCAGGGCGGTGCCTCCACCCAGTTTGCAGCAGTTCCGATGAACCTGCTTACCGGCTCCGGCAAGGCTGACTACATCGTTTCCGGTCAGTTCTCCAAGAAGGCATACGAGGAGGCACAGAAGTACGGCGACGTCAAGGCCATCGCTTCCTCCAAGGACAAGAACTTCACCTATATCCCGAAAATCACCCGTGAGGATATCCGTCCCGACGCAGATTACGTACACATCTGCTTCAACAACACCATTTACGGAACCAAGTACAACTACATTCCCGATACCGGCGATATCCCGCTGGTCGCAGACCTTTCCTCCTGCATCATCTCCGAGCCCATCGACGTCACGAAGTTCGGTGTCATCTATGCAGGCGCACAGAAAAACATGGCCCCCGCAGGTCTGACGCTCGTCATCGTCCGCGAGGATCTGCTCGGCCGTGCACGCCCCGACATTCCCGTAATGCTCGACTGGAAGACCATGGCAGACAACGACTCCATGTACAACACCCCTCCCTGCTATGCCATCTACATGGCAAAGCTCGTTTACGAGTGGATTTTGGACATGGGCGGTCTTGATGCAATGAAGGCTTACAACGTCAAAAAGGCTGCCGTTCTTTACGACTATCTCGATTCTCAGAGCTATTACACGGCTCCCGTTGAGCGTGAGTGGCGCTCCATGATGAACGTCACGTTCGTTACAGGCGATGCTGACCTTGACAAGAAGTTCGCAAAGGAAGCAGATGCGGCAGGCATCAAGAACATCAAGGGCCATCGCTCCGTCGGCGGTATGCGTGCTTCCATTTATAACGCAATGCCCATCGAGGGCGTTGAGGCTCTCGTGAAGTTCATGGACGACTTCGCAAAGAATAACCCCAAGGCTTAACAGAAACAGAGGTTTAACCGTTATGTACAATATTCAGCTTCTCAACAAAATTGCTCGCGTCGGCACAGACAACTTCAATGCCGACTCTTATCGCGTCGGTGAGGACGTCACCAATCCCGACGCCATCATGGTACGCTCTGCCTCCATGCACGAGATGGAATTCAACCCCGAGCTGAAGGCCATCGCCCGCGCAGGCGCCGGCGTCAACAATATCCCGATCGATCGCTGCTCTGAGGAAGGCATTGCCGTCTTCAACACGCCCGGTGCAAACGCCAATGCGGTCAAGGAGCTTGTCATCTGCGGCCTGATGCTCGCATCCCGCGACGTCATCGGCGGTGCCGCTTGGGCAAAGGACCTTCAGAAGACCGAGGCGGCAGACGTCGCAAAGCAGGTCGAAAAGGGCAAGTCCAAGTTCGCAGGCTGTGAGATTGCCGGCAAGAAGCTCGGTGTCATCGGCCTCGGTGCCATCGGCGCCCTCGTTGCAAACGCCGCAAACGACCTGCATATGGAGGTCATCGGCTACGATAACTACCTGACCATTGAGGCTGCATGGAGACTCTCCCGCAAGATCGAGAGGGCTGCAAGCCTTGACGAAATCTTTGAGAAGTGTGATTACATTACCGTTCACGTGCCCTCCACTCCCGAAACGCGCGGTATGCTCAGCCGTGAAAACATTGCAAAGATGAAGGACGGTGTCCGTCTGCTCAACTTCTCCCGTGCAGATCTGGCCGACGCTGAGGCAATCAAGGAGGCGCTTGCATCCGGTAAGGTTGCATCCTACGTCACCGACTTCCCGACAGAGGAAACCGTCAACGTTCCCGGCATCGTCGCACTCCCGCACCTCGGTGCATCCACGGAGGAATCCGAGGACAACTGTGCCGTCATGGCAGCAAAGGAGCTCATCGACTTCTTGGAAACCGGCAACGTCCGCAATTCCGTCAACTATCCCGATGCTTCCCTCCCGCATACGGGCGATGCGCGTATCTGTATCTTCCACAGAAACGTACCCGGCGTTCTGAACAACATCACCGCCATCATTTCCTCTCAGGGCATCAACGTTGAGAATATGATCAACAAATCCAAAAAGGATTATGCGTATACCATCCTTGAGATCAGCGGCGCCATTCCGGACGGTGCGGCAGAAACCATTTCCAATATGGAAAGCGTCGTCCGCGTCCACATCATCAAATAATATGCCAATGCCAAAGACAGCACACGGAAATTTCTCCGTGTGCTGCTTTTTTTCGAAAAAAGACTTGATAAAATCGAAAAAAAATTATATAATATAAGAAGTAGATCCAAAAGCAGAAAGGATTCTCGCCATGAATCAGAAATTAGAAGCCTTCCGCCGCGCAATTTGCGGAAAGCGCGTGTCCGTCATCGGACTCGGCGTATCCAATCTCCCCGTCATCGATTTTCTGCTGCACTGCGGAGCTTCGGTGGTCGGCCGCGATAAGAAAACGCAGGAGGCACTCGGAGATACCGCCGACACACTGCTGCAGAAGGGCGTAACGCTGCGCCTGGGCGACGACTATCTCAGCGACATCCGGGAGGATGCGATCTTCAAGGCACCCGGCATCCGCCCCGACCTTCCTGAATTTCTTGAGGCACAAGCGAGGGGATGCGCACTGACCTCCGAGATGGAGATCTTTCTCGCCCTCTGCCCCGCCCCGATCTTCGCCGTTACAGGCTCAGACGGAAAAACGACGACCACCACGCTCATCTATACCATGCTTACAGCACAGGCCGAGGCGGACGGAAATGGAAGATGCGTATACGTCGGCGGAAACATCGGACGTCCTCTGCTCCCTCTCATCGAGGAGATCCGCGAGGAGGATTACGTCGTGCTGGAGTTATCCAGCTTCCAGCTTCAGGCCGTCAACACAGGCCGGAGCCTCCAGGCGTGGCCATATACCGCGTGTATCACAAACGTCACGCCCAATCATTTGAATTGGCACACCGATATGGAGGAATATACCGCTGCCAAAATGCAGATCTTCCAAAACCAGGATGCCGCAGGCCGTCTGATTCTCAACTATGAAAATGAGATCACGCGCCGCATGACCTCCCCCGCCGGCGCACATACGACCATGTTCTCCTCGGTGCGTGACATAACGCCGTGTCTTTTGGAGAACGCCGAATGTCGGGCAGACGCTGTTATCTACGAAAAGGACGGAAGCATCGTTCTGCGCACCGATGCGGAGGAGGAGCCGTTTCCGATCGTCGCCATCTCCGACATTCTGCTCCCCGGCAGACACAACGTAGAAAACTATATGACCGCAATCGCCGCCCTGCGCGGCTGTATCACCCCGGAAACGGTCGTGACAACCGCACGTACCTTCGGCGGTGTTGCGCATCGGCAGGAGTTTGTGTGTGAGCACGAGGGTGTCCGATATTACAACAGCTCCATCGACTCCTCCCCCACGCGCACCATAGCCGCCCTGCACGCCTTTCCCCAAAAGCTGATCGTCATTCTCGGCGGCGCTGACAAGGGTGTTCCGTTTGACACACTCGCCGAGCCGCTCGCCGAGCACGCAAAGGCTGTCGTTCTGACCGGCGCCGCGCGCAATAAAATCGCCGCAGCCCTGCAGGAGAGCGCAAGCTTCCGCGAAAGCGGTGTCCGCGTCTGCATCGAGCCGGACTTCCTCGCCGCAATCGACGCCGCACGCGCCGCCGCCTCCCCCGGAGATATCGTCATCCTATCCCCGGCGTGCACCAGCTTCGATGCCTTTCCTAACTTCGAGGTGCGCGGAAACACCTTCAAGGCGCACGTTCTCAAATTCTCATCCTGAAAGGAATCACCATGGAAATCAGACCCTTTTCCGAAAAAATTCTTGCCCTGACCACAGAGGCGGAGGTCGCGCTCGCAGAACGCTTTGCGCAGTTTGATGCCACGGCCTTCCGCGGTACGCAGCGCGTACTCTCCGCGTTTGCCGAGCACCGCGTGTCGGAGGCGCTCTTTGCCGGCACAAACGGCTACGGCTACGACGATATGGGACGCGATACGCTTGACCGTATTTACGCAGACGTGTTCGGTGCAGAGGCGGCGTTCGTCCGTCATACCATTGCCAACGGCACGAGTGCGCTTACCATCGGCCTCTTTGGTCTGCTCCGTCCGGGCGACGTTCTGCTGTCCGTTACGTCCCGCCCCTACGATACACTCAATGAGGTCATCGGCGCAGAGGATACCAACGGCAACGGCTCTTTG
>JAGBZV010000200.1 GCA_017628075.1 Clostridia bacterium | reverse complement strand
CCGGAATGTGCGAAAACTCCGTATTTCCGTCACACGCCTCGATTTGTCCGTCCTCGCGCAGGATATACGCCTTCCCGCACGCGGTGCAGGTAACGCGGATCCCCTCCGCCGTCATACCGGCCTCCGAGAGGCAGTGCGGACACTTATACAGCACGCGCGACAAGCCGTCCGCACGCTCGGGATGGTCAATGACAACACCGTTTTCGCGCTGCCATGCAAAGCTGTCGAAGCGAAAGCGCTCTGCAATGATCTCCATCAGCTCACCCGAGGACTTCTCGGCAATATCCTCCCGCGACAGCAGATATTCCATATCCGCTGTCACAGGCACGCGGCGCACACGGAGATTGTTGTAGAGCGGCGTGCGCGAAAACGCACCGTAGGTACGGATCATAACGACCGGTACGCCAAGCATCTTCACCAGCGTACCGAGGGAATCCGGCAGAGAGGTTGCCGTCCCGTCAAAGCTGTAGCTGGCCTCCGGATACATCAGGATCCTGCCGCCAAGCGTTTTGATCACGTACTGCATATCGCGCACCAGCGTCAGATCGGTGACGAACTTCGTCGTAGGAATACAGCCGATAAAGCGCATCAGCGTGTTTTTCCCCACGAAGCCGTCGGAGGTGCAGACGATATGGAACGGACGCGGAAACAGGCACGCGGAGGCGATCTTCAGATCGAGAAAGCACGAATGGTTCATTAAAATAAGACACGGCTCACGCTTGCCAAGCCGCTCCATGCCGATCTTGTTCAGCCGGAAGCGCGAGGAAATGAGGTCCGGAATTGCAAGCACGCGAATCAGCGCATGAAGAAGACGGCTGGGGCGGCGCGGCTTTTTATGCGCAGGCTTTGGAATGGCGGATACCTCCTGAAAGGAACGGTCCTTTGATTTGATCTTCATATCGTAAAAGCTCCCTTTTTTATAACTGCTCCCGCACAGCACACCACCGGGAGCTTCCTTGTGTTCATTATAACAGATTTTTCCCGCGTTGTCAATGACAGATCGTCCACCGAGACGAATCCTCTGCGTTTTTTGTCTTGCAATTTGCTCCCGTATGTGGTATAATCATATAAGAACAAAAATTCGGAGCAACGGAGGTGCTTCATGCCGCAAAAAAAAACGACCGTCCTGGCCGCATCATCCCCCGTGACAGCGCTTCCCGGCATTTCGGAAACGCGCGGCGCACTGTTTTCCAAGCTTGGCATTGAAACGCTTGCCGATCTGGTCACACATTATCCGCGCGCCTATGAATTCCGCGGAAAAACTGCATCCGTTGTTGAAGCCGCCGAATCCGCAGGACGCGGTGAGACCGTTTCCCTTATTCTGACCGTTGGTACACAGCCGAAGGTCACCACGATCCGCCGCGGCATGGTGCTGACGCGCTTTACCGCCTTTGACGAAACCGGATCGGTACAGATCACCTATTTCAATCAGCCGTATCTGCGCGATGCCTTTGCCGTTGGCACCACGCACCGCTTCTTTGGCCGCTGTGAGAGAGGTGTGGGAGGAAGGCTTGCCATGAACACCCCGGGACACGAGCCGCTCCCACCTGGTGATCCCGGTGACGGAAGCACGCTTCCTGCCATTTGTCCCATCTACCGCACCACGTCCGGTCTTACGCGCAAGCTTCTCACGGACGCCGTTTCCCGTGCGCTGGACGCCCTCTATCCGCCGGATGCTGAGCATCCCGATCCGCTTCCGTACGCGCTTTTGCGGGAGGAGGGCCTGTGCGGACGGACGTACGCCGTCGAACGGATCCACCGACCGGAAAACGAGGCCGCGCTGGATGCCGCACGCAAGCGGCTGATCTTTGAGGAGCTGCTGCTGTTTGCGCTGTCCCTGCGCATCCGACGCGCACAAAGCGAGGCGCGCACCGCCCGGCCGATGCACGCCCCCGATATGCAGCGCTTCTACGACCGCCTGCCCTATACGCTGACCGGCGCACAGATGCGCGCAATCGATGCGTTTCTGCACGACATGACCGCGCGCCCCTCTCCGATGAACCGACTGCTCTCCGGCGACGTCGGCTCCGGAAAGACCGTCTGTGCCGCCGCCGCGCTGTACGTTGCGCTGGAAAACGGTTGTCAGGCAGCAATGATGGCACCGACAGAAATCCTAGCCCGCCAGCATTACGACGATCTTTCGCCCCTGTTTGCCGTACTCGGCTACGAGTGCGCCCTTCTGGTCGGTGCCACGAAGCCAAAGGAAAAAAGCCAGATCAAGGCACGCCTTGCCGACGGCACGCTTCCTCTCGTCATCGGCACGCACGCCCTGCTTGAGGAAAACGTGGTTTTTGCCGACTGCGGGCTCGTCATTACGGACGAGCAGCACCGATTCGGCGTCAGTCAGCGTGCCGCGCTTGCAAAAAAAGCAGAAAACGTCCACACGCTTATCATGTCCGCAACGCCGATTCCTCGTACGCTTGCGCTGATGCTGTTCGGGGACTTGGATATGTCGGTGCTCGACGAGCTGCCGCCCGGCAGACAGCGCGTGCAGACCTTCGCCGTAGACGAATCCTACCGCGACCGGCTGAACGGCTTTATCCGCAAGCAGGCAGAGGCAGGCCACCAGGTCTATATCGTCTGCCCTGCCATCGACGAGGGCGAGGAGGAGCCGATCCCCGGCGAAGCAGTGCAGACAAGACCTACCATGAAGGCCGCCGTGGCATATGCAAGGGAGCTTTCCGAGCGCGTCTTCCCCGATCTTCCCGTCGGATTTTTGCACGGGAAAATGAGGCCTGCGGAAAAGGAAGCCATCATGCGCCGCTTCGCCGCAGGAGAGCTGCTCATCCTCGTTTCCACGACGGTGATCGAGGTCGGTGTCAACGTTCCCACCGCAACGCTGATGGTCGTGGAAAACGCAGAGTATTTCGGCTTGTCCCAGCTGCATCAGCTGCGCGGACGCGTCGGACGCGGACGCGACAAATCGTGGTGTATCCTGGTTTCCGATAAAAAGGGCGAGGATGCCGGCCAGCGCCTCGATATTCTCTGCAAGACCGCAAACGGCTACGAGGTCGCAGAGCGCGATCTGGAGATGCGGGGCCCCGGCGACTTCTTTGCCGCAGATCCGGCCGGTGTATCGTGGGAGGTCCGCCAATCCGGAGGACTTCGGTTTGACATTGCCTCCTTCTGCGACGACGTGGAATTTCTGCGGCGCGCGTTTTCCGCGGCAGACGCCATCATCGCCGCCGATCCCATGCTGGAACGGGAGGAGCACGCCGCCCTGCGCGAGGCGCTTATGGGACGCTTCGGCGCACTCATTCTGTAAACTGTCCGCAGCTCCCATAAAATTTACAAAACAGCCTTGCATTTTGCGCCGATATGCGGTACAATATTAATGGCTCGTGCGAGCGTCCGCAAAAGAACGCCGGACGTACTCGCCACACAGACAAGGAAAGGAGCCTTCCCACGGAAGGCACGGTTATCATCATGAAACAAACAAATCTTATCGCAGGTCTTCTCGCATGCGTACTCGTATGCCTGTCCCTGTTTGCCTGCTCCCCCTCCGTCACCGAGGCAGGAATTGCCATTCCCTCCGGAATGCAGGCCATTGCCGGTGAGGCAGGTGACTACGATCTCATCGTTCCCGACGAATGGCTGGTCGGCACGACGGTAGGCATGACGAGCGCATACGTTGAGGACGCCGCACACTCCTCCGTCAGCGTAACCGCAAATGAGCTGGCCGCAGATATCACCTCCATTGAAGCATATTGGGAGATGTACGAAAAGGAGTTCCGTGCGACTTTTGCGGATTTTGCCATGGTCGATGAAAAGCCCTCTGACGTGACCGTTGGTACTGCATACCAGGATACCTCCCGTCATACGAGCGGTCTGAAATACCGCTATACCGCAACCGTCGGCGGCGTGAAGTATCAATGGATGCAGGTGCTCTGCGTCCGCGGCGCAACCATGTATATCATCACCTATACCTCCACGGCGGAGGCCTACGAATCCAACGTCGAGGACGTCACGGCAGTCCTTGCAAATCTCTATTTCCGCTGAGCACGATACGAAATGCAAACCGTATATTTTGATAACAGCGCCACAACGCCGCTTTGCCCGCCCGCACGAGAGGCAATGCTGTACGCAATGGACGAGTGCTGGGGCAACCCCTCCTCCCGTCACGCGATGGGAGCCGCCGCACATACCGTATTGAAAAAGGCACGCGCGCAGGTGCTCTCCGCGCTCGGCGTGCGCGACGGCAAGGATGAGAATCTCATCTTTACCGCATCCGGAACGGAAGCGGACAATCTCGCCGTCATCGGTACAGCACGCGCCAAAAAAGCCCATGCAGGCGGCAAGATCATCACCTCTGACGCCGAGCACCCCGCCATTCTTCGTGCGGTGGAGGCGCTTGAGGCAGACGGCTTTCGAGTGGCACGCATCCCCACGCGCGGCGGCGTCTTTGATATGGAGCGGTTTTGCAGCGAGATGACGCGCGATACGTTCCTCGTAACGGTCATGCTCGTCAACAACGAAACGGGAGCCGTCAACGACATCCGTGCCATCTCCGCACACGCAAAGCAGATCAATCCCGACTGTGTCGTACATACCGACGCGGTGCAGGGATTTCTCAAGCTGCCGTTTACCCCCGATACCCTCGGCGCCGATCTGATCTCACTCTCCGCACATAAGATCCACGGTCCCAAGGGCGTAGGCGCACTGTACGTTTCTCCAAAGGCCGTCAAGCGGCGCGCGGTATCCCCCATCGTCTTCGGCGGCGGGCAGGAGTCCGGCTTCCGCTCCGGTACGGAAAATCTGCCCGGCATTGCCGGCTTCGGCGCGGCAGCGGCGGCAGGAATGAAAACGAGAGCAGAGGACGCAGGGCATATGGAGGCACTCAGGGACACGCTTTGTACGATGCTTGCCGCCGATCCCGTTCTTTCCGCTGTCGTGCGCAATACGCCGGCCAGCGCGGCGATCGCACCGCACATCGTTTCCCTGCAAATGCCGAAGATCAAAAGCGAAACCATGCTCAACTTCCTGTCCGGGCGCGGGATCGCCGTTTCCTCCGGATCCGCGTGCGCCGCACAAAGCGGACGCATTTCCCGGGCGCTTCTTTGCTTCGGTCTGACGGAGGCAGAAGCAGATACGACGCTTCGCATCAGCTTCAATGCACAGAATACGGTAGAGGAGCTTGGGCTTTTCTGCGACGCACTCCGAGCCGGCATCCGGATGCTGGCGAGAATGAAGCGCTGACCAAAAAAATAAAATCACGAGGTGTTGCAAGAACTTGCAGCACCTCGTTTTTCATTCAGTTCCGTTTCTTCTCCGTACGCTACGCATCCTCACCGACGGTCTTATCATATAGACGGCCGATTGCAGCGCACAGCAGATACAAGGGCAGCGCCCCGACTGCAGAGCATACCGCCTCGCGCAGCCCCAGAAAAAGAAGCGGCGTAAGAGCGGTGCTGATCTGCTGTCCCGCCAGCAGAACGCCAACCGCCAATCCCCCAAGGCGCAGCGCGGCGTGCAGCGTACAGACAGCAAGCACAAGGCACGCATACAGCCCCCCGCGTCTGCCAAGCGTCCGCTCCCCCACCAATCCGGCGAGCAGACCGTACGCCATGAGCACCGGCGGCAAAAGGTAAAGCGTACCGCCGCCGGCAGCCGAGGACAAAAGTCCTGACACCACACCGAACCAGGCACCGCTCACCCACCCCTCGGCAAAGCCAACCGCCGCAGCCCAGGCAGGCAAAAGAAAGAGCGCACCTGCTCCGGCGCTCAGCACGGAGCCGCTGTTCACGGAAAAGGCGGTATCCTCCAGCACGCACAAAAAGCACGCGACAAGCGTATACAGCACCCACTTGATCAGACTGCCGAAGAAGACGCGTCTGCGCTTGCGTGCGCGGTCACAATACGCACGGCCGGATGTCCGTGCGCGGTAGATGCGAGCCATTGTCGTCCCTCCCCGTGGATTCTTTGCGGACAATCCCGGCATAAAGCCATCCGCTTTCTCATATTGTATATTGTATCACAGAACCGTTGGATTTGTCAAGAGAGGAGGAGATTCCGATCGCAGGTGCAGTATTTGGGATCTTTTGCGTAGGTGCCCTTATCTGTGCGCTGTGCACGGGAGGGGGCGCCGTTGCCGCAATCGGACAGGCGTTTCTGTCGTCTGCGGGCGATGCCGTCACGCTGATGCTTTCGCTCGTCGGCCCGATGTGTCTATGGAGCGGATTTTTGGAGGTTCTAAGGGAAATGGGCGTTCTTTTGGTTTCGGAGCGTCTGAGCGCACCGCTTCTCAGACGGCTGTTTCCGCGCGCCGCACGGAGGGGCGAGGGCCTTTCGGAAATCACTTCTGCGCTGTGCGCAAACGCACTTGGCCTCGGCAATGCGGCAACGCCGCTTGCGCTGTGCGCCATGGAAAAGCTCCGCGCCGGAAGAGATACGCCGCACCGAATGAGCAGTGAGGAAATTTTGTTCGTGCTATTGTGCACGGCACCGCCGACACTGCTCCCAACCACGCTGCTTTCTCTGCGGATCGCCGCCGGCTCCGCCGATCCTACCGCACCGCTTCCGGCCATCTGGGCCGTATCCTTTGGCGGCTGTATCTTCGCAGCCGTGCTGGCCGCCATCCTGAATATCCGAAGGAGGCCGCATAAAAAAACGAGCCGATGCGGCAAGGGGGTAACATGAGCACGTGGCTGCTCCCGGTGCTGGCGGCAGTCCTCGGCGTTCTGTTTCTGCTTCGGGGAGAGCGCTGTCAGAGGGCGTTTCTGCGCGGTGCCCGTGCGGGGCTCAAATCCGCACTTACGCTGTTTCCCACGCTCCTTCTGTTCGTCTGTGCCGTTTCCATGTTTCGCGCTGCCAACGTCCCCGACGTGCTCTCGCGTCTGCTTTGCGGTGTCTGTGACGCTCTGCATATCCCCGATACGCTTCTGCCCCTGCTGCTGGTCCGCCCCGTATCCAGCAGTGCCTCCACAGCCGTCCTGTCCGATCTGTTTGCCGCATTCGGGACGGATTCCGCGCTCGGTCTGTGCGCATCGGTGGTCTGCGGCTCCTCGGAAACGGTCCTCTACGTGCTTTCCGTTCTGACGGCCGGCACGCCTCCCTCCGGGACGCGCTATCTGCTCCCCGCAGCTCTGCTGACGTCCCTGTTCGTCGTGTTTCTGTCGCTGTGCATCAGCAGGCTATACTTTGGCTGATGGGTGCTGCGCTCAGAGAACTGCGCCGTGAAACAGCATTTTCCTCAGCTTTCCGTACTGCAAAGCCACGACAGCACCTGCAAGCGCATCGCCCGGCACGGATGCCGCAGAATCACGCAAGGCGTGCAGATACGCCTCCTCCGCCTCCGGTCCGCCACCCTCGCACGGATCCGGCACGGTCACGTTGAGCAGCGCACCCGTATTCTGCGTCCGATACCATGCACCGAGCGTGCCGTGCCGCAGCTCTGCCGACGTGCTCTCATATCCGCGCCCGTCTATGTCGCGCGCGAGAATCTGCGCAAGATTGCGCGTGCGATGATCGGAGCCGCAATAGCGGATCCCGCCGCCGCACCCCTCGTCCCGACCGTCGGAAAGCAGCAAGACAAGATCCGTCACAGAGGCAGCACGCAGATACCGCGTCACAGCCGCACATTCCGGCTCACTCTCCGGAAACATCCCCGGAAATCCTGCTCCGCCGATCCCGGAGGAGGCGGCCACCGCCAATGCAAAATCCGCATCGAAATTGCACCGAAGGTCAACGCCCCGTCCGTTGCATACCCAGCCCGCAAAGGCTTCCGTCCGTGCATCCCCCTCGCTGCTCTGTGCCTCCCGCATGGCAAGAAGCCTTGACAAAAGCGGGTTTTTATCATCCGTGCCCTCACAGCGCAAAACGACTCCGTCAACGTTCAGAAGCGGCACCACGGTGATAGAGCGCGTATGCTCCAAATACGAAATATCAATACCGGCAATCCGCCCACCGCTCTCCACAGCCGCCGCATAATCCCGCACGAAATGCAAAAGCAGCGCCGCACTGCAGACGCTTCCCGTCATCCCCGCAAGATATAAAAGGCGGTGACTGCCCTCTCCAAGACGAATGGCGGGAATCGGCCTGCCAAGATAGCTCGTGCCGAATACCTCCTGCCTGATGCCGCCGCCCGCATACGCGGTGCAAAGCGCATCCACCGTCGTACATAATGTATCATAAACCGTTTCCTTGCATCTCAAAATCAATTCTCCTCTCACTCTGCATAATCCGGTCCCATACTGCGCACCCTACCAAACGAACATTACCGTTCGGAAAGGATGAGCTTTACCATGAATCACACTCCCACAGCCGGCGTCCGCATTCTCGCGCATCTGCCTCAAAAGCCGACGCGCCGCACAGGACGGGACAAAGCCCCCATCACCGTACGCCGCAAATACGACATCTGTACAAGCTGCTCGCGCGGCACAGACACCTCGGATGCACCCCTGACGCTTCGCTTGAGCGGCGAGAGCTGCACCCCGCTTTCCCGTTGTCTGATCGGAGGTGCCGCAGCCGTCGCTTCCGTCTGCGCCGTCCTTTGGCTGTATCGCCTGAGACAGCGCGCGGCACTCCGCCGCAAGCTTGAGTACCGGCTGGAAAAGCAGAAGATGCGTTTTATGAAAAGCCAGGCAAAACGGATGCACACAGGTGCCAGCGGACTGCACTCCGGTCCGGAGCACGTGTGACAGCGGTGCCGCAGCACCGCTTCAGCACTATTATACCACAGAGGGGATGTCGAATATGCGCAAAGCAAGGAACTCAAAAAAATATTTAAATGGTGCACATATCCAGCGCACCGTGCTCTCCGGCGCCGCAGCAGCAGGACTTCTGCTTTGCCTCGGCGGCGGACTTCTTCCGCACTCCAAAGCATCGTGCAGTCCGGTTCAGCCCGCCGTAAAGGCTCCCGCCGCCGCTCCCACGGAGGCGCATCCGTATACGGAGGAGGATCTGGCCAGCATTTCCGTATTTCTTGCCCCAGGGGACAGGGGCACACACGTCAGAGAGCTGCAAAGCGCCCTCGTCCGCCTTGGGTATGACACGGAGTGCTCCGGCGTTTACACGCTGTCAACCGCAAGGGCCGTCAAGCGCTTTCAGGAGGATAGCGGCTTCGTCTGCGACGGGATCTGCTCCGCCGCACTCTCACACGCCGTCTTTTATCTGTGCGGAAGCGATGCGGATACGATACGCGCCTCCTATAACGACGGCGAGAGGCGAGGGACGCTGTGCGCGGCGCTCAACCGCGCAGGATGTCTGCCGCAATCGCTTTCTCCCACAAACGAACGCACGCTTTCAGAGGAGGCGCTGCGCGGTGCGCTGACAGTCTTTCAGCGCACGCACGGCCTGTGCGGAACGGGCGAGGTCAATTACGCCACGCTGTGTGCACTTGGACTGGAAACGGGAAGCGCCTTCCCTCTGCCGCGCGACACCGAAAGCGCGTTCAACGAGTCGCTGTCCGATCTTCACGTCCGGCAGATCGCATGGGCACTGGCACACCTGGTGCTTTTGTATCCGGAAGCAAACGATCTGCGTACGCTGACTGCGTGCGCAGCCATTCTCATCCGGCGCACACAGGATATGCGCTGGCCCAACACGCTGTCCGCAGTCTGCGCTGCGGGAATTCTGCCCCAAGAGGCATCGGCAGACGCTCCATCGCATCCAATGCAGGATGCAATCGCCGCACGAGCGCGCGATCCGCTGTTCCTGTATGCCGCCGAATACGCCCTTTCCCATACGGGGGGATCGGATCCTGCCTGCGGCGCACTTGCGTTTTCCCACGCAGACAGTCCGCTGCCTGAGGGCGCCGACGTGTGTATGCGCACCTCGCATTTCGTTTTCTACCGCTGAAGCATCCGCAGGTGAGCACAGAATGCGTGCATTTCAGCCCATCAGCCGTGCATTTCACCGACTAAAACGGGCATCTTACGGAAAACCCCTTG
>JAGBZV010000199.1 GCA_017628075.1 Clostridia bacterium | reverse complement strand
TACCGGGCAAGACATATGCGCGGAGTTGGGGTGTCCGTATCCGTCAAGTTCCTCAATCAAGGACGATGCTGCCACATAGTAATCTGTAGTGGTATACCCGGGAGTAAGACCGGGAGTATCATTTAAAATTTCCTGACCGGAGATCCACACAACAGAATAGCACGCGTACCGTGCTACAACATACCGTGCCAGCCGTAAAAAGTCATCCAATTCATACAGGGGCGGATCTCCTGCGGAGCATCCGATTCCAAGAGCAACCGTCATACCTTTTTCGTGCAGGTATGCCATCATTTCATCTGCCTTGTCGTTGAAAACCGCAAGGTTGGGGCGCTCGTGTGTGGAGTCAAGCCACATCTGAGGCTCACCGTTTGCACCGTGCGAGGTTTCTACGAAATAGGTCTGGTAAATATTGAATCCCTTTTCCACACGGTCGTCAACCATGTGCTTGAACTGGCTTCCGCAGTCACAGCCGGGATAGTTGCAGATCGCGGTAGACTCATTGGCAAACATCTGCCAATGCGTATCTCCAAGCCAGAAAAACGGCGTGCCGTCTGCGTGCTCGTAATAACGCTGTCCGCGCTCTACCATAACAAAGCCGTGCTTTGCAATGTCCGTTTCTGCCGTCGCCGCCTCGGCAACAATGACGCCCTCGCCAAACAAGCCGGCGTTGGATTCATCCTTACAGGTGACCTTATAAGACCACTCACCCTCTTTTGTCGGAGAGAAACGGACAGCCCACATTTCCCCTTCCTTCCAGAAGCCGGGAAGCGTAATCTTCGTACCGTCAGTATGCGTGAAAACAGCATCGATCTCGGTAGCCACATACGGGTTTTCGTACGTCACTGTGCTCTGCAGGTTGATCTCAACGGGAGACCATACCTCCGTACGCTTGATGGGATCCTCTACGTCTGATCCGGGAATGTCGGTGCTTCCCTCCGTCGCAGTTCCCGTGTCCCTCGGTTGCTCAGGCTCCTGCTGGCAGGATGCACAGGCACCAAGCAGCGTTGTTGAGAGCATCACGCCCATCAGAATCTTTGATAATAAGCCTTTCATGTAAAAAAGTTCGTCCTTTCTTGTAATAATAAAATAGGAAACATTCCTAATTTTTTTACAATTATATCATAAATGCCTATAAATGTCAATACCCCTCCCCCTGCTTCGTTCAAAGATCGTTAATAAAGCAGAGAAAAGGGGTATCGTTTGTGTACCTGCTGTATCAGGGGAAGCCGTTACACAGCAGACAACGCATCAGCGCTTGAACTGTGTCAAGTCGGGGAAAGCAACCGTAACGGAGCTGCCCCATCCAGAGTACTCCACAACGGTTTCGCTGAGAAGCTCAATAAATTTTTGCGACTTTGATGCAGCATCATATTTGGACGCTGCTCCGTACATACCGGAATATACGCTCGTCAAGGTGCCGTCCTGGTTAATATATTTTTCCGTATTGACGATAACCGTAAGATCGGAAACGCCTCCGAAATTCGAGGTATCCATTTCAGAAACCACGACCTGCCACATAAAGTCCGTCGTATCGTATACGATCATCTTTCCGCGCTCACCGCTCGGTCCGGTGCCGTCCAGCGTTTCTACGTACACCTCCGTTATCATGTAATACGGAATTTGTGTACCCACCGCCATCAGGGACAGGTCCCCGAATGCAGAAACAAGACCTTCTGCCGCAGAGACCTGAGAGGCGACCGTGAGATCCGCGCGCGTTTTCTTACCGTTGGTTTCCGCGTACAGCATCTTGTCCTTGAGCCAGAGGCCAGATGCATTGGAGCTCTTACTGCCGTCACGCTCCGATATCACCGTACCGCTCAAGCCAAATTCCGTTATGCCGCCGGTGAAATTCATAGCCATATCGTACTCTGCACCAGTATATGCGGACTTTTCCACTTTGCCGGCGCTGCCTCCCGTTTGGCTGTACGTATCATAGCGGTTGATCGACACCGTTCCCTTTGCACGAAGGCCGCTGTTCAGCGAGGGAATCGAAGAGCACTCCAGCGCATAAGCAGAATCTGCCGCATCGTAGAGATTCAGAATCGGGCGAGCCGCCGCTGCATCCACCGCACCGTATGACACAAGCTGTGTCAAAAGCCGCTGCGTGCCGCTCTTGACGTAGGTACCGAGTGCCTGATGGGTTACCGCTGCAAGCTGTGCGCGTGTAAAGGTCGGCTCACTCTCAAGCACGTCGTCCCAGATCCGAACCTCCCGTGCAAAGGAAATTGCTTCCTCGTACGAAAAATCGGTTTTAGGACTAGCGGGTGTTGCCACGTCGACATAGCCAAGTGCGCGCAGCATCAGCGTTACGTACATCTGCGCCGTACAGATACCGTGACCGAACTGGTTGTCACCGATACCCAACATCAGCTTTTTGTCGTACAGCCAGGCGATATACGGCTTTGCCCACTCGTCCGTTTCGTCCTCAAAGGGATAGGTCAGCTTACCCGTGCGATACGCATCCAACGCAGCCTGCTCCTCTCCGCGCATACGAACGACCATGACGCCTGCCTGCTGGCGGTCCGGAAGCCCGCTCAAATTGAAGCTGACGCCATCACCGATCATAATATTGATGGTTTTCAGCGTCTGTGCAATGCTGTCATAGGAATAGCGTCCCGCATAGTCCTTACGCAGAATGTCCGGGAAGCTTCCGTTTACGGATGTGCGCTTTGCTGATTCATCGGCGCTGATCGGCATGCACAGACAGCCAAACAGAACGGAAACAAGCAGAAGAAGCGTCACTATTGTTTTTGTTTTCGTTTTCATTTTCATCTTCAGTTTGCCTTTCATGGGATTTGTATGCTGTTCCGCGCCAAAATCAATGCAGACGGATGCCGTCCGGGGAGCCGCATCCCACGCAGAAAACACAAATTCTACAACATCGCACCTCCTCAAAGCATCTGCTCTCGTCATAGGGCGGCTGCCATGGAAGCGATGCGCTGTTGACTCTCTTCCATTATATCATATTTGCACTTGCTTGTAAATAGATTTCATGAATTTTGGTGACAATTTCTTAAGGGAATCTATTGCAGAAAAGCACATATTATGGTATACTATAGATAGCCACTCTATGCCATCACAGAGTTATGCCCCACCATCGGGGCTCAAAAGCATAACGAAAATCGTCACAGGCCCCCTGCATATTACAAGGTGCGGTCATTTCCATACAGCCGAAAGGAATTACGCAATATGCAACATATTCTGAAAAAGCATACTTGGGAATCCCATTTTTCTCCGGACGGAAGCTCGCCCACCGTACGGCGGATACTGATCACCTCGGATCTCTATCTGCCATCCGTCAACGGCGTGGTAACCTCTATGGTCAATCTGATCAACGAGCTTCGCGCACACGGCTATGAGGTACGCATCCTTACCACCTCCTACGACAACAATTATCATCGAAGCGAGGACGGTCTGGTATACTATATGCGTTCGATTCCCTTTAAGATCTATCCGGGCATCCGTATGCCGCTCAACTATTTCAAGCATGCGTATCTGGATGAGATCATCGAATGGCGTCCCGACGTCGTACACAGCCAATGCGAATTTTTCACGTTCCAATACGCAAAAAAGATCGTAGAAGAAACGGGTGCAGTCTTCGTACACACTTATCACACGCTTTACAACCAATACGCATCCTATCTGCCGCTGCACGCAGGTGCAGATATGCTCATCGCACTCGGATCTCAGCTTCGGCTGGAGGATGTCGATACCGTTGTCGCACCAACCGTAAAGGTCCGCAATACACTTTCCGATTACGGTGTCCGCGCCCCCATCGCAGTCATTCCCACCGGCATTTCTTTAGACAAGTTCCAGACGCCGCGGGATGAGACGGTCATTGCCGATCTGCGCGCACAGTATCAGATCCGGGACGAAGAACGGCTTCTCCTTTCTCTGGGGCGTCTGGGCAAGGAAAAGAACATCGAGGAGCTCATCCGGTATTTTGCAATCCTCTCGCGCAGACGCAGCGACGTCCGTCTGATGATTGTCGGCGGTGGCCCCGACGAGGCTCGTCTGCATGAAATTGCAGAATCCTACGAGCTGGGCGATCGGATCCTGTTTACCGGCATGGTTAATCCGTCTATGGTTCGGCAATACTATGCACTCGGCGACGTCTTTGTGTGCGCTTCCACAAGTGAAACGCAGGGACTCACCTACGTGGAGGCACTCGCCTGCGGCCTTCCGCTCGTCTGCCGCGACGATCCTGCACTCGACGGTGTCGTTACCCCCGGCATCAACGGCTATCGGTATACCAACGCAAATGAATTCTGCAATTACGTCAATCATATTCTCAACACGCCGCCGCTCGCCCACTCCATGACAAAGGAAAACCTTGCAAATGCCAACCGATTCTCAAAAGAACGGTTTGCGGAAAATATCGCAGCGCTGTATACGGAGCTTTATGAGAAAAAAGCACTCAAAACACCGATTCTCTGACAGAGAGCCTTGACATTACTCCGAAAGCAAGCACTGCTTGACACCATATCAAAACCACAACAGAAAGGAATCCTTCGCGTATGCGAGGGAAAAGGTAACAAAGATGGCACACCTCCAGATCACAGAAAAGAATTACGAACAGGAGATCGAACAGGCATCCGGACTCGTTCTTCTCGACTTTTATGCAACGTGGTGCGGCCCCTGCAAGATGCTGGCACCGGTTCTTGATGAAATTGCAGAGCAGTACCCCGCCGTCAAGGTCTGCAAGTCGGATGTCGATGAAGCGCCGCAGCTTGCCGCAAAATTCGGCGTACAGAGCATTCCGACGGTCGTTCTCCTCAAGAACGGAGAACCCCTTGATGGATTTGTTGGCTACCGCTCCAAGGAACAAATCGAGCCTATGCTGGAAAAATATTTGTAATTTCGTTTTTTTCACATTTTATTGCGTTTACCCATTGCAAAATTTTAGAAAATCGTGTATAATGATAGGGATGGAGCTTCATGCTCCTCCCTGTTTTATTTTTGGGAAAGGACGATC
>JAGBZV010000198.1 GCA_017628075.1 Clostridia bacterium | reverse complement strand
TACCTCTGCGGACGGCCACTACGTTATCCCAGAAAAGCCCGACTCTGACGACTGGGTATTCCTTCTGACCGCGATTGGTCTTGGCGATCGCTACGAGGAGGATGCGTTTGTTGATTTGAATCCGACCTATGAGCAGGTTGCCCCCGTTGGTACGCCGGTCACTCCTGTTGACGTATCTGCTGTTGGCGGTATCACGTATGCAGGTACCCCCAAGGACAGCCAGGTTATGACCGACAATACATCTTGGCTGTATGACGGCGATCCGACGACTGTGTGGGTTCCTTATGCGAACCGCGTAACGCAGACCTTCCTCTTTGATCTTGGCACAGCACAGAAGCTGACGCATTTGACGATCAATACCGCCGAGAACACGATTATTCCGGAGTTCCGCGTGGAGGGCTCCAACGACGGTCAGCATTGGAGGATCATCACGAATACGTATATCCGTGATGCAGAAAATCCCGGCGCGTACAACGAGCCGCTGTCCGGCACGTATCGCTACGTGAAGATCCTGCTTCTCAACGCAAAGAACAAGGAGCCGAATGCGAATCCGACCTACAAATTAGTGGAGCATGAGCAAACGATTCTTTGCAATCCTGCAAAATACTCTGCAACAGAGATTGCTGATATTATTATCTACAGCGACGGCGAGGGTGAGGCAACACTTGAGCGCTTTGTTGAGAGTACGCTGATCGTTGCAAAATAAAATAAGAATAAGGGGGCTGCCCGAGCACGTAGATGCTTTGGGCAGCCTGTTCCGTTTTATTCAAGCTCGTTTTTGATGTCGCGGCTCATCAGGTCGTACACCGTTTGCTTTGGCGGACGGTTGTTCTTGATGATATCGTAGACAGCGGATGTAATGGGCATTTCAACGTGGTATGTTCTCGACAGCTCCATTGCTGCCTCAAGCGCGTGATAGCCCTCGACGACCATTCCGATTTCGCGGGAGGCCGCCTCGTACGTCATGCCGCGGCCGATCATTTCGCCGCATCGGTTGTTGCGGCTGTGAGGTGAGGTACAGGTCACGATCAGATCTCCGATTCCGGCAAGTCCCATGAACGTTCTTTCGTTGCAGCCCATGGCAAGGCCGATGCGTGTGATTTCTGCGATGCCGCGTGTGATCAGCATGGCGCGTGCGTTGTCACCGAGTCCCATACCGCGCATGATGCCGGAGGCGAGTGCGATGATGTTTTTGAGCGCACCGCAGATCTCTACACCGAGAACGTCGGTGTTGGTGTATACGCGCATACAGGAATTGGAAAAGGCTGCGGCGATGCGCATTGCGATCTCTCGGTCCTCACAGGCGGATACAATGGAGGTCGGCTGTGCGGCGGCGACCTCCTCGGCGTGTGTCGGGCCGGACAATGCGGCGATGGTATAGGAAAGCGTGGGGCGGCGCTGTGTGATTTCGTCCTCGATGATCTGCGTCATCGTGTTGAGCGTTTCGCGCTCGATGCCCTTTGCGGCACTTGCAAGGATCGTGCCGTCAGAAAGATACGGACATACGGATGCTGCGGTGGAACGGATGAATGCAGAGGGAACGACGAACAGAAGCAGCTCTGCGCCGTCGCATACGCAGGACGGCTCTTTCGTATAACGGATCCTCTCGTCCAGGGTGAGACCGGGGAGGTTTTTGTGCGTGTGCGTTTCGCTCAGCGCGTCGATTTCCTGCGGCAGTGCCGACCATACGGTGACGTCGTTTCCATTTTTGACAAGCAGAGAAGCAAGTGCGATGCTCCATGTTCCTGCACCGAGAATTCCGATTTTCATGCGGTTAAGCTCCATCCTTTTTGGTTCGTTTTTTTGATTCGTTTGGGTTCTTCGGCTGATACTGCGCCTCGTTCACGGAGATGACCGTAACGAAGGCGCGCGGATCGACAGCCTTGATATAGTCCATGAGCCGTCGGTATTCCTGCTTGTTGACGATCGTTACGATTTCGCGCCGCGTTACGTTATCGTATGCGCCGATGCTCTCGTACAGCGTTGCGCCGCTGTGCAGCTCCGTGAGCAGAAAATCGATGATCGGCTGTGATTTTTCGGAGATGACGCAGACACGGCGTTTGATGTTCAGGCCGAAAATGAAGCGGTCTACCATGATGCCGCCAAAGTAGGTGCCGAGGACGCTGAGCACCACGGTTTTGGTATCGTAGCAGAGGATCGAGGAGAAGGCGATGACCATACCCGCGATTCCCATGGCGCGTCCGATGTCCATGCGCAGGTACTGATTCATAATCTTTGCGACGATGTCAAGGCCTCCGGAGGATGCGTTGCGGGAAAAGAGGATCGCTGTGCCGATTCCGGAAAGAAGGATATAGCACATCATATCCAAAAGCGGATCCTCCGTCAGCGAGCGAAAGTCCGGAAACAGGAGCTCAAAGACGCCGAGCGAGAGCGGCAGGACGATCGAGGCGTATACCGTTTTCGCGCCGAATTCCCGGCCTACGGTCAGAAAGCCGACGATGAGTAGGATCACGTTCAGCGTAAATGAGATGACGGAAATGGGGATGGGAAGAACCGTCCCCAAAATCATTGCCAGCGCGGTACCACTTCCTATCGCGATGTGCAGGGGGAACATGAAAAAATACGTTGCCGCCGCCGTTAATACCGTGGCTGCGGTAAGGATCGCATATTCTCGGATCAATCGCAGCATTTCGTTGCTCCTTCGATTCGTTGTGGATTCTGTGCGTGCACAGCTTATATTATTATACCATTTTTTTCGCGTTTGTCTACGGTTTTGAAAATAATTTAAAAAAAACGGATTCGCGGGGGTGCTCAATCATGAAACATTCCCGTGGAGAGGTAACGATCTCCGGTATCCGGCAAGAGGACGACGATGGTCTTCTTTGCGTTTTCCGGTCTGCGCGCAAGCTCAATTGCCGCGTGCAGGGCAGCGCCGGAGGATATTCCGGAAAGAATTCCGTCGCAGCGTGCGAGCAGCTTTGCGGCTGCGTATGCGCCGTCTGTTGTGACGCCGATGATCTCGTCAGCAATTTTCGGATCGTAGTTGGACGGGATGAAATTTGCACCGATGCCCTGCAGGCCGTGAGGTGCTGCCTGTCCGCCGGAAAGCAGGGGGCTGTCTGCGGGCTCGACTGCGACGACGCGGATGGACGGATTTTGCTCCTTCAGGTAACGGCCTGTGCCGGAGAGGGTGCCTCCCGTGCCGACGCCTGCAACGAAAATATCCACCGTGCCGTCGGTGTCCCTCCATATTTCCGGACCGGTTGTGCGGTAGTGGGCGGTGGGATTGGCGGGATTATCAAACTGTCCGGCGATGAAGCTTCCGGGGGTTTCTTTTTGGAGCTGCTCTGCGCGTGCGATGGCACCGCGCATACCGTCCTTGCCGGGGGTAAGGATGGCCTGGGCGCCGTATGCACGCAGCAGCGCGATGCGCTCGGTGCTCATGGTGTCGGGCATGGTGAGAATGACGCGGTAGCCGCGTGCGGCGCCAAGGGCGGCAAGACCGATGCCTGTGTTTCCGGAGGTCGGCTCGATGATCGTGCCGCCGGGGGCGAGTGCGCCTGCTTGCTCGGCTTGCTGTATCATCTCAAGTGCAATGCGGTCCTTTGCGCTTCCCGCCGGATTGGCGGATTCAAGCTTTGCAGCAAGTGTTGCATGAATGCCGGCTGCTTTGGCTACGCCGCCGAGGAGGACGAGCGGGGTGTTTCCTACAAGCGCTTCGATGGAAGAATGAAGGTTCATGGTTGTGTGGGCTC
>JAGBZV010000197.1 GCA_017628075.1 Clostridia bacterium | reverse complement strand
GATTTATCATTACTGTCTGCACCAAAAAACAGGAGATACCGACAGGTGTCTCCTGTTTTTTCATGTGAGTCAAACGGATTATCCAAGCTTTATGTGAAAGAATCGGCGACAGACGATTCTTTTGGAACAACGGTGCTTGCAGCGTTGTTCCGGAAGGTCATCAAGTCCTTTTACCCGCACCAAAGACAGGAGATACCAAAAGGTGTCTCCTGTTTTTTCATGTGGTACAAGAATTGTCCGAGCTTTGTGTGAAAGAATCGGCGAGAGCCGTTCCTACGGAACGGGTGATATAGCTGAAGCTATGATATCTGCTTTGTACATGATATCCGCTTCGCGTATGAAGGGAACGGATATTATATCATATTTGTATCGCAAATATATCATATTGCGTTAGCCATATATCATTGAAAAACGATTTCTTTTGTGTTATTATTTCTTAGATTGGAGGCGGAGAGAATTGTTATATTTTTGTAGCATCATCATAGTTCTATATAATCTTCTTCTGTACGCCATTTTCAGAAGTGGCATATACGATTACCTTCGCTCATCAAAAATGAGTAAAAGCAATATCAAAAAAAGCAGAAAAGGACTTAAGAACTATTGGTTATATTGTTCTATTAACCGACAACAACCGCTTGGAATCCTATATGGGTTAAATTATATTTTCCTTGCAGCTACAGTTGTTTTCACCGCCTTTGCGGTTTCAGCGGGTTTTATAAAAGCACTACAACCAATCTTGTTTTTCCTTTCTGTTATACTTTGTATCATAGAAATACCGGCATCAATAACAGCTTCAATTCATAGTGATAATGCAGAATATGGGAAACCTTTTGTTTTGCTCGCAAAAAGAAAAGATACGAAAGGGTATCACAGTTCTTTGTTCGATATGTGCTCGTGGATTATAACAGCTATATTTATCTGTTTTTCCTATCGACAGCTATAACTACGCACCTTTTCGTTTTTCTTACCTACATCTACGCACCGTTATGCTGCTCTTTCGCAAATAAGAAACAGTAGATTAATACAATCGTATCGATCTACTGTTTTTTTGCGTGTATTACTCAAAGTATTCCATGTGGCAGTGACGGATCCATGGGAGCCTCACGATCGAAACAGGTGGTCATCTCGTAAGGCATGCCCGTTTCTGCGCTCTTCATAATGCCCATCATGACCTCAAGCACGTGATACGTCTGAAGATAGGAAGTCCGGGGGGGACGTCCCTGCTCTATCGCTGCGGCAAGATCTGCAAGTCCGAGGCAACGGGAATTTTCACTGTAATCAAATTCAAGAGGAAGCTCTTCCACTTCGTTTGTAGCTCCGTTCAAAAACCGCATTCCATTTTGACTGCCAAAGCAGTTCGGATCGGGAACGTAAAGATTTCCCTTCGTGCCGTAAAGCTGTATATTTGCCTGTTTTGCATCGTACATATCAAAGGTCGTCAAAAAAGAAACCGTCGCACCTGAGTCAAAGGTCAGCAGACACTCGTAGTGCGTTGGGACGTTGACTTCGATGATTTCGTTTTCGTGGGGCTTTGCTGTGATAATCCGTTTATCAAAGGTTGTTCTCGACGTTCCGTATACCTTTTTTACTCCGCCCAAAAGATTGATCAGCGCGGTGATATAATACGGCCCCATGTCAAGAACCGGTCCTCCGCCTCTTTGATAGTAAAAATCGGGATCGGGATGCCAGCTTTCTACTCCACGATGTGTCATAGCACATCTTCCGCCGACGATCTCTCCCAGCCTTCCTTCGTCGATAAACTTACGGCACGTTTGTATTCCGGCTCCCATAAAGGTGTCGGGCGCGCCGCCTATCCAAAGTCCGCGCTCCTTTGCAAGTCTGACAAGCTCGGTTCCTTCCTCGAAATCGGCTCCCAGGGGCTTTTCGGAGTATACGTGCTTACCTGCCAGCAGTGCACCCTTAGATACCTCAAAGTGCTGGTACGGGCGGGTAAGATTGAGAACGATATCGATTTCCGGATCCGCGAACAGCTCCTCCATCGTGTCGTAGAGCTTGGGAATGCCGTATTTCTTCTGTGCATTCTCTGCTCGTTCACGAATGAGGTCGCAAACGGCTAAAAGCTTGACGTTTTTGAAGGTGTTGGCAAAATTCTCAAGATAAATACCACTGATACAGCCAACGCCTACCATTCCGACGTTTAACATAAGTTTTTCCTCCTTAAATTAATACATTTTTGCGGTATTGTCATATTTTTCAGGATCAAGGGAATGTTTTTGCGCGTACGCTTTGCCCTCTGCCGCCCAAAGCATTCCCCTTTCCATCAAGATACTTGCCGACGGTGCGTTGTCGAATACGTCATCGTGATGTCCGAGAGCGCAATAGAAAACTCTGCCAAGGCCCCAATATTTCGTCCAGGCAACCGGCATATCAACAGGCTTATTTGCGGCGTGATAGAAATTTACAAGCGGAAATCTTGTTGTGGCAAGCACCTCGATGGATGGGTCGATGTGAAGATAGTAATGCTCTGATGTGACCTCAAAATCCTCAATGCCTTCCACAATTGGGCTGGAGCCGGGGCGCGCGTTTACGGTATATGTAATGCCGTCCCCTCCGGGGTGACTTACCCACTGTCCGCCCGTAATAAATTGCCATTCCGTTGAATGTCTGAATGAATCACACATGCCCCCGTGACAGCCTGCCAAGCCAACACCACGGCTGATCGCATAAGATAGATTTTCTTCGTATTCGCGCGGTAAGGTACCTGCCGTAAAGCAGGGAACCATAAGATCGTATTCCAGAAGCGACTCTCTGTTTGCGAGGCATTCCAGTCCCTCGCAGCGCTCTACCGAATAGCCGTTTCGTTCAAGGATCTTTTGAAATCTCAACGAAACCTTTTCAGGCTCGTGACCACCCCATCCGCCCCAAAATATCAATGCTTTTTTCATAGCCTTTCCGTTCCTTTCAAAAAGCTTTATCAACAATACAATTTTAACATATTACATCTTGAAATAAAACACAAATTATAGTATAATAATAGACAAAATTAGTCTTTTGGGAGGCGCGCTTTGTTTTTTGAGTCTGAACATTCGCTGATTGAAAACGAATTTAAATTAATGATGGGGAAAAACATAAGATTCCCCATACACATTCACCGTTCCTTTGAATATTTCAAACAGATAAACGGCTCAACTGAAATCGTGATAGACGACAAGACCTATCTCCTCAAAAGCGGGGAATCTGTCCTTATTTTTCCGCTTCAGCCTCACTCGTACACCTGTATAGAAGATGGGGAGCTGCAGATGTCTATTTTTTCACCCGAGCTGGTTTCAGCCTTTTATAAGAAAAATAAAAACAGAATCCCCGTCAATAGTAAATTTCGCTGCAGCTTGCCCGAAACTGCTGCAATAGACAATATTTATCATATGAAATCGGTAGCGTATTTTATTTGCGGTGAGTTTGACCGGGACTGCGAATATGTCGAGCGCTCAAGCAATCTTGGAGATGATCTTTTTATTTCTCTCCTCGTTTATGCTGACATTCATTTTCGCACGCAATGTCTTTTGCGGGATGCTGCGGCTTCAGTGGGATATGATTACGCCTATATTTCAAAATTCTTCAAAAAAAAGTGCGGAATGTCATATAGGCAATATATAAATTGCTTGCGGATCCTTGAAGGGAAGCACTTGTTGAAAAATACATCAAAAAGTGTATCGGAGATCGGTGAAATGTGTGGATTTGCTTCAACACGAGCGTTTGACCGTGAGTTTCATGCCCAAACAGGAATGACGCCCTCAAACTACAAAAAAGAGGTTCATGAAAAATCGTGAAAGAAGGTTTTGCCTGGGAGGCATTACCATCAGGTTCTGGTGATGTTTTTTTATGAATGGCATCTATTTCGTGTGCGATTTCGAAAAATGCCAATAAGTTATTGACAGATGGGGAGAAATCTGTTATACTTTAAATAATAAGGAAGCTTGTATTCCAATCTCAGGCGTGGGCGGCGGACAGCTGTTTGCTCGCGACTTTTTTAAGAAAGGATGCTTTCGCCAAGCGAAGGCTACGGTGAATTATTATGGCAAAAAGCGTACAGGATATTCTTGCCCTCATTCGAGAAAAGGATATCAAAATGGTCGATTTCAAGATGGTCGATATCAACGGTCAGTACCGTCACGTTACGATCCCGGCACAAAATTTCTCTGAGGAAACGATGAAAAGCGGTATCGGCTTCGATGCCTCCAACTACGGATATGCCGTTGTTGAAAAAAGTGACATGGTGTTTATTCCCGATCCGGATACGGCAGTTATTGATCCGTTCTGCTCCATCCCGACGCTGTCTATGACGGGTAATGCGATGGTTATCGCATCTCCTGAAAATAAACCCCTGGCACAGTATCCCCGCAACATTATCCGTGCGGCGGTCAAATATATGCAGGACAGCGGTGTTGCCGATACCATGCAGATTTTGCCGGAGTTTGAGTTCTATCTCTTTGACGAGGTGAACTGGGAGGTCAGCGGCAATCACATCGGTGCGGCAGTCGATGCACAGCAGTCCTATTGGAACAGCAGCACCGAGGGCAGAGGCGTCGTCGTTCCCAAGCAGAAGAACTATCATATTGCAAAGCCGTTCGATGTTTCGTATGAATGCCGCAGTGAGATGTGTATGCTCATGCGCGATATGGGAATTGAGATCAACTACCACCATCCCGAGGTTGCTGCATCCGGTCAGTTCGAGATCGAGCCGCAGCTTGGTGAGATCGTCCACATGGCAGATGCCACGATGATGATCAAGTATATTATCCATAACACCGCGCTCAAGTACGGCAAGTCTGCGACCTTTATGCCCAAGCCCATTTACGGTGAGGCAGGCAGCGGTATGCACGTCCATATGCTTCTGTTCAAGGACGGCCAGCCGGTCTTCTCCGATGACAACGGCTACGCGAATCTGAGTGAAACAGCGCACTACTTTATGGGCGGTCTGATCCGTCATATCGCATCCCTGTGTGCGATCACCAATCCCTCCACCAACTCCTTCAAGCGTCTGGTCCCCGGATTTGAGGCGCCTGTCACGGTTGGCTACGCAACCTCGAACCGCTCTGCCGTGATCCGTATTCCGGCATACGCAAAATCCCCGGATAAGCGCCGCTTCGAGCTTCGCAATCCGGATGCGACCTGTAACCCGTATTTCGCGTATGCGGCAATTCTGATGGCAGGTCTGGACGGCGTGAAGAACAAGATCGATCCGCACGCAAACGGCTGGGGTCCCTACGACTTCAATCTGTATCATCTGTCTGACGAGGAAAAAGCAAAGCTGCAGGGACTTCCGACGACGCTTGATGCTGCACTTGACGCGCTGGAGGCAGACCATGACTATCTTACTGCAGGCGGTGTCTTCCCCGAGGAGCTTCTGCGCAATTTCGTCAAGGCGAAGCGCGAGGAATGCCGTGCCATGGCTGCGATCCCGCATCCCGCAGAATTCGATAAGTATTATAATCTCTGATATATCCAAACGAAAAACGGGCATCTGCCATGGCAGATGCCCGTTTTGTTATGTTTTTTTAAGTAGGATGCCTGCGGCATCCGCTCGGAGAGATCACTTCTGAAGGATGATATTCATCATGAAAGCGTACAGCTTCTCGACAACCTCAGGATCGAATCCTCCGTGATCCAGCCCCGGCTGGCGGTAATACGTTACGGTGTGTCCGGATGTACGCAGCGCTTCTACGTACTTATCGCAAAGATCGGCAGAACAAACGCTGTCATCACCGTCGCTGCAGATGAAATAGGGGAGCGCGGGCATACGGTCAAGCTGATTGAAGGGGTTAATGGTTTCCATTGCCTGCTCGATTGGCATATCGTAGCTGGAAACTGCGCTGACGATGGTTGCAGGGAAATCGGGATGCCGATTGAATAGGTCGAAAATATCGGTGCAGGGGCAGGCAGCGACAACGCCTTTGAGGGTATATGCGGTATATGCTGCGTAAATGAGTGCACCGAGGCCGCCCATGCTGCCGCCGCTGACGACGATGGGGGTGTCAGCGGGGAGATCGTATTTCTTCATGATTGCAGCAACGACGGCATCCGTCATGCGCACAACGCCGCGAGTGCCCCAGCTCCAAGGACCGGGACGCATATATGCCATGACGATTCCTTTTTCGGCGAATGCCGTTGTCCGTTCGGTTTCATAGTCCTGTTTGCCGACAAATCCACCCAGACAAGAGCTGCCGCCGAGACCGGGAAGCTCAATGATGATACCGCAAACGGGGGCTTTCAGCAACTTTTCGTTCGTGTTTGCGTAGTAGTGGATCGTGTCGCTGTTGATAAAGCCGCTGTCATCGTGTCGAGGAATTATGGTTTCTTTATTGAGAGTCATGGTGTCGTTTTCTCCTACATTAAATATAGTAGCGTGAAATTGCAATGACGGGGATAATCCAGAACAACTGATACAGTGCGATCCAAAGCGGTGCCAATGTGATCGCCATACCGGAGAGAATGCAGAATGCCATTGCTGCCATAGCGAGCAGAATGGAGGCAATTCCGAGGACGTTGTTGGTGCGGGATGCGGAGAGCACGCGGTCACAGATCGCGAGCGTCTGCAGCAGTGCCTTTGCGGAAGACTTGGAAACGATACCGGAGGAAAGTCTGTCTACGATAATAGCCGTTTCCTTGGGTTCGGAGCACTTGATGATCTTGACCGGATACTTGGACATCTTGATCTTGCAGGACAGAAGATGATCGTCGATGTTCGGATCGCTCGTCTTGATGCCGACACAGATGCCCTGGCGATAAAGCTGCTTGAGCACTACCTCGAAATCGGGCTCAACGGAGTATTGGATGTACAGCTTTGCAGCGATGTTGTTGTCGTATGCAATATAGAGGATGGATGCGTCGCCCGTTTCCTCCATGGATCGCTCGCTTTCGTTGGGCAATACGGAGTATCCGTAGCGATTGACGAAGGCGGCGCGGCCAATGAGAACGGTACCGCCGTCCACGCGGGCTTCGATGCCGTCGCGGTCGAGGCGCGTCAGCTTGACGTTTTCTGCGTAGCCAAGCTCACCGGTCGCTGTTTCAAAGACCTCTGCAAGCGGTCCGCCGACCACGTGGAAAACGCTTGCCGCAGCGTAAATGACGTGGTCGATACGGTTTTCGCCGTAGACCTTGACGTTGCGGATGCGGATGCCGCGTGCGGGGAACACTTCCTTGTCGTCAAAGGATACGACGGAGGCATCGGCGTATTCACCGAGAGAAGCCTCACCGATCATGGCGCTGTCCTTTTCATAGGCAAAGCCGGATGCGCGGTACATCGGATAGCTGAACGCGATGAATGCACAGGAGGGGAGCGTGAGAAGCAGTGTGACGTACGCCGCTGTCAAGGCCTCGTAGACGCTTTCCTCCAGAATAAATCTTGCGACGAAGAACGCCAGAACGAGAAGCAGAACGGCGGGAAGCACGGAGCGCAGAATACGCTGGGTGCGCGGGTAGGTTTCTGTACGGGAGAAGAACGATTCGACGAACGCGGTACGCTTGATACGGAAGAGGGCAGGATCGTCGGAGATGTATTCTGCAAACATATTGCGCTCAGCCTCGCCGTCCTTGTGAGAGATGGCGTCAACTGCGTACTTGAGCTTCTTGGAGGAAACGATCTTGAAGCTCATGATCTCGCGCCGCAAATTCATGAACTCATAGCAGAGCTCAAACAGAACTGCGAGTGCAATGGGGAAGTTATAGAGCTGCAGACCGTGCATGGGGCAAAGGGCTGCGATCACAGCGGTATACACAAGGCAGGCGATGAACAAGAATCCGGTGATGCTTTCCGGAATCGGTCTTCCGCGCAGGATCGCACGGATACCGGTGCGGATGCCGCGCCAGACCATCGCGCAGGAGAGCAGAACCAACTGCAGGTCAAAGAGCGTATATACGAGCGGATACTGCTCACGGTCAAAGATGGCGGGCATCTTGATGCCGAGCAGACGGTCGTTCTCAAAGAAGAACAGAAGCACGAGGAAGAATACTGCGCCGAGGAAACGGAACAGCATACCGGAATACTTCTTTTTGTACTCGGCAAAGATCTCGCGGTTCTGTGCGGAGGAAACGTATTCCGCGTGCTTGTCGTAGACGGTATCGGGACGGTCAATGGCGTGCATTTCCTCGTAATGGTTGTTGCTGCGGTCACCGATGGCCTTTTGATATTTCTTTGCGCGATCCTGACCGACGGCCTTTTCAAGCTCGTTCTCCATGCCGAAGGCGATCATCAGATCGAGGTCGGTCTGGTCAAATTCTGCGTTTTCATCGGATGCCTCCTCAGCGGCTGCGCTGAATGCGGAATCCGGCAGGATGCCGTCCTCTGTGCGCATGGAGGTATCCGGTGCTTCCTCGGGAAGAATGTCGCCTGCGATATCGGTAATATCGCCGTCGAGCATGACGGCAGCCTCGGAGATCAGAGCCTCCAGATCGTCGTCTGCAGGAGCGTCTGCGGGAGAATTCTCTCCGGCGCCTCCGTTCTCCTCGGACTCGATTGCGGCAAGCATGGCCTCCAGCTCGTCGTCGGAGATGCCGATATCACTTGCCTCGGGCTCTGTCGGAGCGGCGAGCGTGGGCTGCTCCTCTGCCGTGTCCGTTTCGTCAAGCGTATCGGTATCAACGGAGATCTCCTCGTCGCCGTCCTCCGGAATGGAGGCGAGCAGTGCGGCGAGATCCTCGTCTATGGGGGTGTCCTCCTCGTCTGTGCGCGCAACGGGCTTCGCGCTCGCGTCGTTCTGTGCAAGGAATTCTGCCGCAAACGCCGCGAAGTCGGCATCGTCGGCAAAGAGTGCCGCGGTATCATCAGCGGTATCATCAGCGGTATCATCAGCGATATCATCAGCGATATCTTCAGCGGTATCGTCAGCGGTATCTGTCACAGCGGCAGTCGCCTTCTCGGGCTCCTCGGGAAGAAGCGCGAGCAGCTCCTCGAACTCGTCTGCTGCGAGGGCGTCCTGATCGATATCGGAAGCGGGCACATCGTCCTCCTGCGCAAGCGTGATCGGCGTGTCCTCAAAGAACGGTGCGGCCTCCTGCGACAGCGGCTTGTCAAGGTCGAGCACGGGAGCGGCGGGAGGCTCCTCGCTGGGAACGTTCTCCACGACGGGCGGGATGCTCGGCGTCTTTTTGAGATAGAGCTGCAGAAGTGCCTCCAGCTCGTCGTCGGAAATGTCCGCCTCGTCAGCGGCAGATGCCAGCTTGCTTGCGATCTGCTGCTTTTCAAGGTATTCATCGCGCTTCATCACGCGGAATTTGTAGCGGCGGGTCTGCGCCTTCTTTACGGCAGCTTCTTCTGCTGCAAGTATCACCTTGTCCGAATCGTTCTGGCGGATGTTCTGCTTCAGCTTTTCAAGCAGCGCATCTGCCTGGGAGATGGAATTCTGATTGCGGTCCATACAGGCTTCAGTCCTTTCTCTGTGGGATTTTTATTGAAAATCGTTTTGTTCGTTACTGCTTGCTCATCTGGCCGCGCTTGGCTTCGTTGATGATGACGGCGGCAGCGGTGGAAACGTTGAGCGAGTTGACGTGTCCGTACATGGGAATGGAAACGACAAAGTCACAGGTTTCCTTAATCAGGCGGGAAACACCCTCTCCCTCCGAGCCGAACACGAGTGCGCAGGGGTTGCGGTAATCTGCCTCGTAATAGGGCTGTCCGCCTGCTTCTGCGGCGTAGGTCCAGATGCCGCGCTCCTTGAGATCGGCAATGGTTTGTGCCAGGTTTGTGACCTTGGCGATGGCCATGTGCTCGACAGCACCCGCAGACGCCTTCGTAACGGCGGGCGATACGCCGACGGCGTGCCGCTTGGGAATGATGATGCCGTGTGCACCGGCACCCTCCGCACAGCGGATCATAGCGCCGAAATTGTTGGGATCGTTGATGCTGTCCGCAATTACGATCAGCGGCATCTCACCGCGTGACTGGGCAATGGCGAGGATATCGTCAACGGTGCAGTATTCCTTCTGCGCCGCCATTGCGGCAATGCCCTGATGCGGAAGTCCGCAGGCAACGGCGTCCAGCTTCTGCCGCTCGACCTCAAGCACGGGGATTTTTCGCTCGATGGCCATTGCGACCAGCATGGTAATCGAGCCCTCGCGCTCGCCGCGGCGGACGAAGATCTTATCAATGGGGCGGCCGGATTTGAGCAGCTCGCGCACGGCGTTTCTGCCGACGACGGTGCCGTTGCTCTCGTCGTCCGCTCCGCTGACAGGCTCAGCGCCAAGCGGTGAAGGACGGCGTTCTGCCTCGGTGGACTTGGGACGGCTCTGATACGGACGGCCCTCGCCACGACGGTTGTTTTTATGGAAGCTGTTGTTTTTCATATTGCATCTTTCATGATTTGTTCATATTTGGAGTGATAAAATATTCCTTACAATATTATAACATACATTTTTCGTTTTGTATAGGGATATTTACAAATATTTTCAGGGAAATTTTGTTTTTTTAACTGTTTTTGTCACAGTTGGTCGAAAAAGAAGGGATATGGCGGCGTGAGGAGATTGGCTGTCTGCGTTTGGAGCTTGGGAGGCGTACAGACAGAAAAATGCCCCTCGGGTGAGGGGCAAGGGAAAACTTCTATGGGGCTGGGGCACGTAAGTGCAGCAGCCCGGTGGATGCGGCACCAAATTTGCGGTGTGCCATCCTGTTTTGGATGCGGCGGCAGCTCAGAGATAGTGCTTGAGGATTCCGAGCACGATCTGATTGTCGTCGGAGAGTGGGAGATTCTGTGCGTGATACGTGGCGATCTCGCGTGCATCCTCCTCGGGAATGGCGGCAAGCAGCATGGAAAGTGCGATGCACTCGCCTGCCTCTGCGGCGAGATCGAGCGCACTTACACCGCGTGTGTCCCGCTTCTGCGGATCACAACCTGCTTGCAGAAGCAGCTCGATCATTGCGGGTCTGCGCATCCTTACGGCACAGGCGATGAGGGGAATGCGTCCCTGCGAGGCATCCACGGCATCCGGATAGCTGTTGTGCGTGAGCAAAAAGGCAAGCGCGGCGTGGTTGCCGCACCGGATGTGATGGTGCCCGACGGAATAGTACAGCGGATGCCGCAGGAATTCCGTCAGCTCCTTGGGGCGCTCGTACAGATGAAAGAGCACGGATAAGCAATCCGGATTTCCGCACAGGAGCGTATAGTGATACAGATTCAGAATCGGCGTGTCGAAGCCGTCGATCCTGAGTGCGGAAAATTTGCTTTCCTCCTGCAGGGTGGGCCGGAAGCGCACGAGCAGCTGCGGAAGCTGCAGAAGCAGCATGGAGAGGAGGACGTGGTTTCCGCCTGCGACGATACGTGCCAGAAGATCGGTCAGAGGATCTGGGCCGGGGGCAGACGCTCTTTTGAGCAGCAGCTCGCAGTACTTGTCAAAGAAGGACAGTGCGCATCGCCACGGCTCCGGTCTGTTGTCCCAGGACGAGCCGAGCATACAGTCTGCAATCGTTACGCCGGTGACGTCCGGTGTAAAATAGTCATCAAAGGTCAGATTGTCTGCTCCGTCCGGCTCGTAGAGCGCGCCCCATGCCATGGCATCAAACGAAAACGGGGATTCGTTTTCTAAAAACAGCGGTGAGCCTGCGGCGAAGAACTCGTTTTTTGCATCGAGATACAGCGCCCTTGAGCCAACCACGACCACCCGTCCCGCATAGGGATCGAAATAGACGGCGGCAGCCTCCTGGTCAACGTCGTTGCGGATGCGCGGAAGCATCTTCGTGTAGTAGACGTCGGCAAAGCTCATTGGTGGGACACGGAGCATTTCACCGTCGCGGCAGGCAGGATCCGCAACGGTATACGGCACGGAAATAATATTGCCGTCTGCACGGTAGATATAGCCGATTCTCGGCTTGAAAAGATGGTTGAGGGATGCGGGATACCGGCGATGCGGTGACCGCATAAAACGGACGTACGGCTTCAAGTGGATCTCCTTTTACCGGACTGCGCCGATCAGATCAGTGTGACCTTCGCCATCTTCATTTCTGTCTTGGGGCGGTCCTGGCTGTTGGTGGCAACGGAGGCGATGCGGTCCACCACGTCCATGCCCTCAACGACCTCACCGAATGCGGCGTACTGCCCGTCGAGGAAGGTTGCGTCTGCGTGGCAGATGAAGAACTGCGAGGATGCGGAGTTGTAGCGCTGTGAGCGTGCCATGGAAATGACACCGCGCTTGTGGGAGATGGGATTCTTGACGCCGTTGACAGCGAATTCACCCTTGATGGTTTCCTCTGCGCCGCCCATGCCGGTGCCGGTGGGATCTCCGCCCTGGATCATAAAGCCGGCGATGACGCGGTGGAAGATCAGGCCGTCGTAAAAGCCCTGGGAAACGAGCTTTTCAAAGTTTGCAGAGGTGATGGGGGCTGCCTCGGGGTTGAGCTCGATGCGGATGATGCCGCCGTCTGCCATTTCGATTTGTACCATAGTGAACGTTCTCCTTTTTGGTTGTTTTGATATAATTTAATACACCTTATTATACCATAAATTGCAGAATTTGCAAGAGGTTTGGTGAAAAACGCCGCAGGAGAAAGCGGATTCTGCGGCCGGTGGGGGCATCAATGCGTTTTTGTGGTGATTATTTATTGAAAACCGCAAATTTTTCTTGACAAAATGCGAGAAATATGTTATCATACAATTACGAAATTGATTTCATGAAAGGAGAATTTATACATGGAATTAAGGAATAAAATTATCAATTTTTTGGGCGACAGCATCACTGCAGGAAGCGGCGTAACAGGTCCGGAAAAACGCTTCGGCAATTTGATTGAGGCACGCTGCGGCTTGCTTCGCGGCAACAACTACGGTATCGGCGGAACCAGAATCGCTGCGCAGAAGCTTGCACCCGGGGAGATGGACTTTGGCGGTGACTTCTGTCTTCGCTGTAAGGACATGGATCCGGAAGCTGATATCAACATCGTGTTCGGCGGAACAAACGACTACGGCCACGGCAACGCGCCCATCGGTACGCCCGACGACCGTACGCCGGAAACCTTCTGGGGTGCCTGCCATTATCTCTGCCGCACGCTTTTGGAAAAGTATCCCAATGCCGTGTCGGTCATTTGTATTCCTCTGCATCGCCTTTGCGAGGATACGCCGAGTGGAAATACCGGGTATACGCTTTCTCAGTACAATGACATCATTCGCCAGGTTGCAGAGTATTATTCACTGCCGGTCCTGGATCTTTGGAAGATTTCCGGTATGCAGCCGGAGGTTGACGTGATCCGTGAGCGCTATATGCCGGACGGTCTGCATCCCAACGATGCAGGACACGTTCTTCTGGCGGATCGCATGATCGCATTCCTGTCTGCACTGTAATGGTGGGACGGGAGGACCAGCGGCAGGCGGGGATCACAGGCCGGGCGAAGCTGCGTGCCTGCTGTGATATCTGTCTGTATTACGATTGGGACGACGATCTGGAGGAAAACGTCTGCACGATGCAGTTGGACGAGGATGAGTACGCGCGCTATATGGCGGGTACCTATCGCACGTGTCCGTATTTTCGTGCCTACGACGAATACAAGTCCGTACAGAAGCAAAATTGATCTGAATTCGTATGCCGCCCGGCATACGGCTTTGATGTGGGATGGCGTGCGTGCCGTCCGCCATCTCAGCACAGAGAGTAACACAAAACGAAAAAACAATACATTTATTGAATAGGAGTGTATTCCGATGAAGCATACGCGCATTACAGCATCACTTTTAGCACTTCTCACGCTCGCATCAACGGCGATGGTTGCTTGTGATTCCGGTGTCAGCGGACCTGAGGAAACCACAGAGGGCCGCACCGTTGACACCTCTGATCTGATTGAGGAATTTCCCCGGCTTGAGGTGGAGGACAATCTGCCGGCACTGGACATGAACAAGGGTGAATTCCGTATCTGGACGGGAGACAGAGGTGACTTCATTCACGACATTGGCGTTGATCTTGACGGTTCGGGTGATATCGTCGATATTGCTATTTATGAAAGAAACAGAAAGATCATGGAGCGCTTCAACTGCAAGCTGGTGCAGACCCCGGTAGATGCGAGCGCAATCATCAAGGCTGTTTCAACCGATGAGGATGCGTTCGATCTGGTACTCGCCGGCTCTCTGCACGCGTGCTCAGCTTTGGCGCCCGAGGGCTATTTCCTTGATTGGTATGAGGATCTGCCGTACGTAAATCTCGATCAGCCGTGGTACATCGGTAACGCCAAGGAGGCGTTGAGCATTGGGCAGCACGCATATACGATGATCGGTGAATTAAACCTTGACGTTCTTCGCTTCACCTACTGTATGTTTTTCAACAAGCAGCTTGTGGAAAACTACGATCTTGGCAATATATACGACGTTGTCAACAACGGAGAGTGGACGCACGAATATCTGCGTAAGCTGAGCGCGGAGATTTACACGGATCTCAACTTTGACGGTGTGACGTCCGAGGGTGATCTTCTCGTTTTGGCCGGTGACACAGCGTCTGCTGTCGTTGCGTACCAATATGCATATAACAACCCGCTGTTTACGTCTGATGAGGAAGGCGTTCCCACCTATACCTTTGACATTGATCGGGCAACGGTGATCATCGAGAAGCTCGTCGATCTGTATTGGAACACGAACGGTACGTACGGAGGATCATGGGGCGCCGGCAGCGACACATGGAACAACGGTACGCTGATGTTTAAGACCGGTATGTTCATGGATGCGCAGAATTATCGCGGTATTGACGCCTTTGACTTCGGTATTATCCCGTATCCGAAGCTTGACGAGAATCAGGACCGCTACTATTCCATGGTAGACGGCGCACACACCGTTCAGGCTGTGCCGACCACAGCTCGGGATCCGGAGAGCGTTTCGATCATTGTTGAGGCGTTGAACGCAGAAACGTGGAAAACGGTCATTCCTACGTACTACGACATCTCCATGAAGGATAAGTTCACGCGTGATCCGGAATCCAATGCGATGCTCGATCTCATTTCGGAGTCCCGTATCTTTGACTTTGGTTATATCTACAATCTTACAGATATGGCGTTTGTTATTCAGCATCAGGTTGCAAGAAAGAGCACGTCTTCGGCATCAACGTATGAGCGCTATAAGAGGGCCTCTCTCAAGAAGTGGGATGAAATTATAGAGATGTATCTCGATCTCGGATAAGAAATTTCCGCAAATCATACGAATACCACCCCGCGGCAGCAGCCGGCGGGGTGGCATTTTTCTTTCGTTCATGCGCTTCAGTCGAAGAATCCGACGAGCCGTTTTTTCTGATCAAAAATGAGGTTGTAGGCGTATGCCTGATACTGAGTCAGCGGATGAGCGCCGCCTGCGGTCAGCGTTTTGAGATCCTCGGCGGTATAATAGGTGCCGGTATTACCGTCCAGGATCGTTTTTGCCGTAACAACGGGCCAATCGGGCTGAATGGACTGCAAAAACTGCTGATAACCGGTCAAGGGGAGCTCTGCTGCCGTGCACAGCAGGGTGGAAAGATACCCGATGCCGATGTCCTCGGTATGCATAACGTCGGATACCGCGTCCTCGTCGATGTCGTAATTTGCCCAGAGAACGTACGGTGTGATGTAACGGTTCGTGCCGTCCAGCGCCGCGGCGGAGTTATCCACGCCTGCATTTCCCATCAGCTTGGATACGACGTTGTCGTTTGGCTGATGGTCACCGAACATGAGAATGATCGTCGGCTCGTCGTAGGTGCTGAAGTAGTCGATGAGCGCTCCGAAATATTCGTCGGATTTGCGAATGAGCGAGAGATACGAGGAAATGCGCTTATACTCCTCAATGCCCACTACGGTGACGTCCGGCTTGAAGTTCGCGTGCTCAGAGTCGTAGGCGCCGTGGTTCTGCATGGTGACAGCAAAGGTGAAGCGCGGTGCGCCGTCTTCCTCATTTCCGTTCTCACCGTAGCGCTTTATGATGCGCTCAAACAGTGCTTCATCGGAAACGAAATTGCGCAGAAGATCGGAGGAATACAGTGGACGGAAATCCTCGAGGAAGGTATCATCGTCAAAGGAGAACCACGGGTAAACGCGGTCGCGGTTCCAGCCGGATGCGTTATAGGGATGGATCGCTTCCGTTTGGTAGCCCAGCGAGGAAAAATACGAGGCCAAATTCGGCGTTTCGCCCTTGATGTGCTGCTGATAGGGGATCGATCCCGCCGGCAGGAACGCCATGGAGCCTCCCGTCAGAAATTCATATTCCGAATTGGCGGTATTGCCGCCCTTGATGGAAACGTGCAGGTTGCCGCGAATGGTATTTTCTGTGAGGGCATCGATATTGGGCGTGACCGGGAGGTTCGTTTCATAGTCGCACAGCGCGCGCAGATCGGAAAAGGCCTCGTTCATGATGACGATGACGTTGGGACGGACGCCGTTTCCGGAGAGAAAGGCCTCCTTTTCATTTGCAGCGTTTTCCGTCAGCGGTGCGGCGGCATTGGCAAGACTGCCGGCGTTGTAGCCGTCGGGGCGCTCTACGTTGAGATAGTGCAGGGTGGAGAGGAATCCCACGGCGGCGCCGTTGCGTTCATAGTAGACGGTGGGGGTAAAGAGATATGCGTATCCGCCGTGCTTGTAGAAAAGCAGATCGCTTTGCAGATCGAATATAAACGTGCCCAGCACCGCGGCAATGACGGCTGTCAGCGGCCAATGGATCGCAGGATGCGGGATATGATGCAGCATTCGCAGGCGGAAGCCGAGAATGGCGATGGTGACGAACGTGAGCTGAATTGTGTAAAAGATATGCGTAAAGGGGAATTCGTATTCGCCAGCGACGGAAAGTGCGGTGGATGCCGAATAGAGGTCCCACGGAAGAACGGGCAGTGAGCGGTATTCCCACACGACACAGTTGACCGTTCCACAGACACATGCCAGCACGGTACTGAGCAGGACGGCACCGGGAGAGCACCGCCGGAACAAAAACAGCAGCAGCAAAAACGCCAGATAGTAGAAGATGATGTTCAGACGCAGCATTCCCGGTGCGATCTCACGGGTGCGCGGCATCAGAAGCTCGACCAGGACCAGGTGCGCGGCAGGGACGGCGGCAAGGAACCCGTAGGAAACGATATGTCCCGGAATCGTTTTCAGCCATGCCTCGGGAAGAAACGCGGACAGCCAGATCAGCGCAAGCAGAATGACGTTGACGGTGGTATACGGGCTTTCGCCGTCAAGGGCGGCGTTGATGTGTCTGAACCACAGCGTGCCTGCGGAGAGCACCACGAGCTTTGCGGCAAGCCAGACCTTTTGCATAGTGGGAGAGAGTCGTGCGTGTATCACGGGAAAAACCAACCTTTCAGGAATCTGTTGACGAAAAATGGATACCGATGCGGAATGTACAGGAAAGAGGTCGTCTATTAGTATAAATCCTTTTGCGTTGATTGTCAAGGGGAATTGGAAAATCGGTGGTTTCAATAAGGAAAAGTTCACAAACTGTCAAAAAAGATGCGGCTTTCTATTGACTTTTGCGTGGAAGTATGGTACAATTTCCCTGAAATTATATTGGACTACCGAAAGGAGTTTTTTCTTGTGAATACCATCAAGATCACTGCAGGCGCGACGCGCCTGATCGCACACCGCGGACTCAGCGGCCTGGAGCGTGAAAATTCCGCGGCTGCTTTCGTTGCCGCAGGCAACCGTTCCTACTATGGCATTGAAACGGATCTGTACCGTACCCTTGACGGCAATTTCATCATCAACCACGACGGATATCTTTCCAACGTTGCGGGTGAGAATATTACGATCGAGCAGGCGACCTTCGATACGCTGCGCAGCATTCGGATGTTTGATAACAACAGCACGGAAAAGCGTGCGGATCTGCATCTGCCCTCTCTTGAGGAATACGTCGGCATCTGCCGCCGCTATGAAAAGATCTGTATTCTGGAGCTCAAATCCGGCTTTACGGTGGAGGAGCTTGAGCGCATTGTTGCACGTATTGAGGCAATGGGATATCTTGACAATGTGACGTTCATTTCGTTCGGATACGAAAATCTGCTCCGTTTGCGTCAGATTCGTCCGAATGTATCGTGCCAATTTTTGACGGGTGATTGCTCTGATGCGATGCTTGAGCGACTGCACAACGACAAAATCGATCTCGACATTAGTTATCCGGCGCTGAACGCAGAGCGTGTTGCCGCGGCGCACGAGGCGGGAATCCTTGTCAACTGCTGGACGGTCGATTCCGCTGAGGATGCACAGCGGCTTGTTTCCTATGGCGTTGACTTCATTACGACGAATATTCTGGAAGCAATAGATGCCGGATATGATGCGTAAAACGCATTTTCTGCTGCCCGAGGAGGCAGCGTACGGATTTGGTATTCTGCTTATGGCGATTGGCGTGGCGTGTGTATCCGCATCCAATTTCGGGTATTCCATGATCGTCGCGCCCGTGTATCTGATCTTCGCAGCGCTGGACGGGGTGCTCTCCTTCGGAACGGTTGAGTATTTGTTTCAGGGTGCGCTTCTGCTTTTGCTGTGCTTGGTTCTGCGCCGCTTTTGCTGGCAATATCTGCTGTCGTTCTTTACGGCGGTGCTATACGGCTATACCTTCGATCTGATGCGATGGCTTGTTTCCTTTGTACCTGCGGATACGCTGCCCGCAAGGATTCTGCTCTTTGCCGTCGGTACGGTGAGCATCAGCATTTCCGTTGCGCTGTTCGTGCGGACGTACCTTGCGCCCGAGGTCTACGAGCTGTTCGTGCGTGAGCTTTCGATTGCCTACGCCATTCCGTTTGGCCGTGTCAAGCTGACATACGACTGTATCAGCTGCGTGGGATCGATCCTTTTGTCGATCGTGCTGTTTGGCTTTGGCGCGTTTGCGGAGCGTTCCCTCCCGGCACTCGGAGAGGCGATTCTGTCCGGATACGTGCTGGAGGGAATCGGTATCGGTACGGTCGTTGCTGCGGTCGTGAACGGTCCGGCAATCTCCCTGTGCGGCCGGTGGCTTGACCGCCATTTTGTGCGGACGCGCAATGCGCGCCTGGCGAAAATTCTGTCAGCGCCGCCGCATACATCCCAAACATCCGCGTAAAAGCATTTCATGCCCCCTTTCGGGGGCATTTTTTTCTTCGGATCGAGGAACGAACAACAAAAACGCCTCCTGCAGATAGTGCAGGAGGCGTTGCTTTTTTTTGTGAAAGCTGCGGTAGAATTACTTGACGATCTTGAGGAAAACAAGAAACGAAAGAATGATACCGATCAGTGCGTAAATGCCAATCAAAGAGCCGAGAATTGAGAAGATCACGCCAATCAGCGGGATTTTGACCAGAAGGCCGATCACAACGCCGCAAATTACGTCGATCAGTACATAAATAACCAGAGCAATGATAAATGCAGTCAGGCTGTTTGCTTTGAAAGCAGAGGGAAACAGTTTCTTAAGCGTATTCATAATAACACCATCCTCTATGTAATTTTTTAATCATCCCCACCGTAACAGCGGTGGGGATGACTCTGTTTATCAGATTATGATTGGCTTTTTGTGTTCCCGCACATGTCTTCACATTCCACTTCAGTACAAATTCGCGTATTCCCACAAAAGTAATGGGTATCGTCGCCTTCTAAATTCTGCCTTTACGCTTATGCTCACTTACGTATCAGCCCAACTTATGTTCAAGCCCAATTTACGTCCTCTCCTCCGGAGCGCTTCTCCCAGCTTAAGTATGGGTTTGGCCTAACTTGTGCTCTGGCTCAATTTACGTATCCCGTATGTCGCATTATGTCGAAAAACCGCGGAAATATCGCTGAATTACGCAAGAATGGCGATGGAAACCGTTGAAATGGAGCCAAACCCGGTGTAAGCGCCATACTTATGCCTGAGCAAACTTAAGTCTGAACGAACTTAAGTAGGTCCGGACACGAGTCGGGAATAGCATGGATGGGAGTCCAAACAAGAGCTGAATGCAGCAGCGTGGTGAGAACTACCACAAAGGCAGAAATTAAAAAGAAAAATATATGGGGGTATAAAAAAACAGCCCCCACCGGTTTCCCGGTGGGGATTCATTATTGGGAATTAGCCCTTGATGGCAGCCTGTGTCGCTATTAGCTAAATGCACCAATCAGGCTTATACCCAAATGCTAATGTTCAGATCCGTCCAATTATATATGCGTTTTCTTGTAGAAAAACCGTACTGGTAGGCTTTTGCTTGGTCCAGAGTAATCGTAAAAGAACCTATCTTTAACCGTTCCTCATCATTACGGTCTCTTGCAGATTCACTTCTCAAATACCACCGGAACTCGTCTTTCGACACCCAGATCTTTTCAACAAACGCCTCAACTACGCTCTCTGGAATTTTAGGTGTGTCACTGCCTACATTCCCTTCAAGTTTTCTTCGCTAGCGTATCAACGTTTGGCTAAAATCTTCAGTTGATTGGTCTTGAACTTTAGGGCTGAGCCGTTCGATATCTGCAAGCAGCTTCTCTATCTGTTTGTCCAGTTCCTCTTTGCGCTCTCTAAAGTAGTCTCTATCAATATCTCCATCCTCGCGCATTTCAATCAGATTACTCTTC
>JAGBZV010000196.1 GCA_017628075.1 Clostridia bacterium | reverse complement strand
GCGCCCGACTGCCTCCTGCCATCCGCGCAGGGCACAGAGCACCTTTCGCTCCTGCCGGTCTGCCTCCGGGGGCTTGATTGGCTCGGCTGGGGGCACGGATGCCGTTTGCGGCACCGTTGCAGGCTTTGCTTTACGTACGGATGCAGTAGAGGATTCGTTGCTTTTTTGGACGGCGTCCGCGGGGATAGCTGCTGCGGCCGGAGATGCGGTCTGCACGTGCTGTGTGCAGGCGGTATCAGCGGTGGCCTGTGTGGGGGCGGGAATCCCCATCGTGATGCGGGCTTCCAGCTCCTCCATGCGGGCGAGCAGGGCGTCACAGCTGCTGTCCAGCGATGGATCGCTCATGCGGACAAGTGCCATTTCCACGGTAATGCGGGCGGGGGCTGTGTTCCTTTGCAGAACGGACAGCACCTCGTCGAGCACACGGGTATGATACAGCAGAACTGCTATCGGGATCTGCTTTGCGAGCCCGGAGAGCAGTGCCGCCTGTTTGGGCGGGAGATCAAGCAGAGGTGTGGGATCTGCAACCGATTTGACCACGAGCATATCGCGGTAAAATGCGATAAGTGATTGCCAGAACACGCTGATATCGTTTGCCTGACGGTAGATCTGATCGATATGCAAGAAAAGGGATTCCGTATCGTGGTTCAGCAGGGCGCGTACCACGCCGGCGGTTACCTCCATGGGTGCGGTGCCGAGAAGCTGTGCCGCGTGCTCGGCGGTTACGGTCGTGCCATCGCTGCTCTGCGCACCGGCGCACAGCTCCAGCATACCGATCGCATCACGCATACCACCCTGTGCAAGCTTGGCAATCAGATACAGCGCATCCTCGTCGATGGCGACGTTCTCCTGCGATGCGATATGCGCAAGGCGGGACACGATCACCTCGGATGCAATTCTGCGGAAATCGTACCGCTGACAGCGGGAGAGGATCGTTGCGGGAATTTTGTGCATCTCTGTCGTTGCCAGAATAAACACGATGTGCTCCGGCGGCTCCTCAAGCGTCTTCAGCAGGGCGTTGAACGCAGAGGTGGACAGCATATGCACCTCGTCGATGATGAACACGCGCTTTTTACATTCGGAGGGGGCATAGGCGACGTCCTCGCGGATGTCACGAATGTTATCGACACCGTTGTTGGAGGCGGCGTCCATTTCGATGACGTCTGTGATGGCACCGGACAGAATGCCGCGGCACGCATCGCATTCGCCGCAGGGATTTCCGTTGACGGGATTCTCACAGTTGATGGCACGGGCAAGCAGCTTTGCGCAGGTCGTTTTGCCTGTTCCGCGGGAGCCGCAGAACAGATATGCGTGCGAGGTCTTGCCGGAGGCTACCTGATAGCGCAGAATGGATGTGATATGTTCCTGACCGCAGACGTCGTCAAAGGTCAAGGGGCGCCATTTGCGATACAGCGTCTGGTGCATGGTCCTCCTCCTGTCATTGTGAGATCGCCGACGGTACATCGGCGTACACCCTGCGGCCGGGCCGGTCGGGTGTAATCGCGGATTCAAGAAAAGCAAGATGCAAAATAAGACCATACACCCAAGATTCGATTCTGACTCATGCGCGTCTATACAGGGACACCCTCGGGGCAGGCACCCTTGCAACACACCGAAGCCTCTGCTTAATGCTGCTTGGTTCCCCACCTGACATGGTTCACAGTGTTCGATTGCGCAAGACCCGCCCGTCATTGAACGTCCGTCTGTAAAGCGGACCACACGAGCCAAAACCTCATAAAAGGAAACCACCCCTGCTGTAGCGGATTGCAGGTACAAGGCACCGCTGACGCCCCGGCTGGTATGGCCTTATTTCATATCTTGCCTTCCATAAATGGCACAAAACTGCATATCACAGTCCGTGCGTGATTATTATAACAGATGTTTCGAATTTTTGCAAGAGGAAATCCGGACTTTTTATAAAATTTACATAAAGGAAACATTTATTTTGGGAAACCCCTTGCAAAATCCGTTGGAATATACTATAATATTTCTGTTAGTATCCACACGGGGAGGTTTGGGGCTTCATGGTTTTTTCGCTGAATACGCCGCACACCGCTGTCGGTCCGCAGGAAAGCGAGGCTTTGGGAGAGGCGTTTGCCGCATATCTGCTGGAGCATGAGAGAGGCGGTGCGTTCGTTGCCATGTACGGTGATCTGGGGGCGGGCAAGACCGCGTTTGTCCGCGGCGCGGCACGCATTATAGCACCGGGCGCGTACGTGCAGAGCCCGACCTACACCGTTGTCAATGAATATCATGGGACGCGCGGACTTCTTTTCCATTTTGATATGTACCGCATTGACGATGAGGATTCCCTGGACTCCATCGGTTATTGGGAATACCTGGAGCGGGGCGGCTTTTGCTTTGTGGAATGGAGTGAAAAGATTCCGTATGCGCTGCCCGACTCGTATTATCGGCTGGAGATCACAAAGCATCCGGACGATGAAAATCGCAGGACCGTAACTGTCGTCAGAAAGGAGCTCGCGGACAGCGGGCTGTAACCCAATATGAAACTGTTAGCCATTGATACAACCGCAAATACGGCCGCCGCCGCGCTTCTGGAGGACGGCAGAATTCTTGCCTCTTATCAGCAGAACGGCACGATGACGCATTCGGAAACGATGCTGAGCATGATCGAAAATCTGCTTGCCAACGCACAATCGGCGCCGGGTGCGCTTGATATGCTTGCCGTGTCCGTGGGACCGGGATCCTTTACGGGTGTCCGCATCGGCGTTTCCGTGATAAAGGGGCTTGCGTTTGGGCGGGGGATCCCGTGTGTTCCCGTATCCACGCTGGATGCCCTTTCGGAGAATCTCCGCAGCACGGCGGAGGCGGCAGAATTGCCTCTGTACGTGTGTCCTGTTATGGACGCACGGCGTTCACAGCTGTATACTGCGCTGTTTGTGTATGAGCGCGATGCAGACGGTACGCTGATTCGTCGCCGTGTGTGGGAGGATGATATGCTCTCCGCAGCAGAGCTTGCGAGCCGGCTTTCGGCTGTTTCGCACAGGGTGATCTTCGTCGGAGAGGGATGCCGCGTTACCGCCAGGGAGATTGCACTTCCGCACTGTACGGAGGCGGATGAATCCGTCCGCTATCAGAACGGCGTTTCCGTGGCGCGTGCAGCACTGCGCGTTTGGATGGAAGCGGAGGACCGCGATGCCTTTACGGATCTTGCCCTGAAGCCGACCTATCTGCGGCCGTCCCAGGCCGAGCGTGAGCGCGCGGAGAAGCAGCAGTAAATTTCTGCGGGTACACCGCAGAGCATTTGGAATATAAAACGAAAAAGGAGAAAAAAGATGGAATTCAAACTTGCGATCGCCTGTGATCACGGTGGCTACGAATTGAAAAAGGAGATCCTTGCGTATCTTGACGCACAAGGAATTGCGTACTGTGATTTTGGCTGTGACTCCACGGCATCCGTCAATTATCCGGAATACGCGGCAAAGGTATGCCGCGCGATTGAGGACGGCTCTTGCACACGCGGAATCCTCGTCTGCGGAACCGGTATCGGCATGAGCATTGCCGCAAACAAGCACCGCGGCATCCGCGCTGCGTGCTGCTCGGATACCTTTTCTGCGCGCATGACGAGAATGCACAACGACGCAAACGTTCTTTGCCTTGGCGGCCGCGTCGTTGGTGTTGGTCTGGCGCTCGATATGGTAAAGCTGTTTGTGGAAACCGAATTTGAGGGCGGCCGTCACGTAGAGCGCGTGGCAATGCTTACTGCCCTCGAATCCTGACGCTGCTGCCGGATGTGATCCGGTCGAGTGCGTCTTTTGGGCCGACTGCGCACCGCGCAGGACGGTGTGCCTGAATTGCATAAAAAAGTCGAGGTGCTGCAGGCTTTTGCAACACCTCCTTGGAAGTTTTCCTTGCCCCTCATCTGAGGGGCATTTTCATGCGATTTTTGCATGAAAATCGGAAAATTCAGGGCTTTGCTTGCTTGTGCTGCGGCCGACCGGCTTCCTTTTTCTGGCTGTGGCTGACGTGGTCGGGCGGTACAGGATGCGGCTTCCCCCGAAAGAAGCCGTATCGGCACAGCGCGCGGTATGCGCGCTGAGCGGTCTGCGACGGATAGCACGTCCGCTCGTCGATGACGATGTCGGCGTATTTTTCATAAAGCGGGATGCGTTCCCGATACAGCTCGTACAGCGTCTGTCCGGGCTGCAGAACGACACCGCGCTTGCCCGGTGTGTGAAGGCGCTTTTGCAAAAGCGGAAACGACAGCTTCAGATAAACGACGGTTCCGATTTCGCAGAGATGCCGCATGGCTTCCTCTCCGTAAACCACGCTTCCGCCGGTTGCAACAATGCACCCCTGACAGCGAAGCGCGGCGCAAATGCGGTTTTCAATGGCAAGAAATCCGTCCGTGCCATGCAGCTCCAGAAGCTGCGGGATCGTTTTTCCTTCTTCGGATTCTATGATGCGGTCTGTGTCGAGAAACGTCATGGAGGCGGCTTTGGCAATGCGCTTTGCAATGGTCGTTTTTCCGACGGCGGGCATACCGATCAGAATGATATTTTGACGCTTGGACTTTGGTGTACGGAGCGCGCCCTCCTTTGCTCCGCACAGCGTGTCAGCCTGTGCGATCTCAGCCATTGACGGAAACGACGATGGGATTTGATGTGCGGATTGCCGAAAATACGCGTGCGATGCGTTTTCCGGTCACGCCGACACGCAAAAGATGAAACGTCATTGTGGAATAGGGCTTCAAGGTAGTGTCCTCCGTTTTTGGTACTATACCGTATCATTGTATCACGGCTTGGGTGTTTTGTCAACATTTTTTTGCG
>JAGBZV010000195.1 GCA_017628075.1 Clostridia bacterium | reverse complement strand
GCTTGCAAGCGGAAGCTTTTATGCCGTTTTTTGTTTAAAGTACCTTGGAAAGGAATTCCACGGTGCGGGGCTTTTGGGGATGATCGAAGAATTCGGAGGGCGTTCCTTGCTCGGAGATAACGCCGTCTGAAATGAAGAAAATGCGGTCTGCAAGCTCACGCGCGAAGCCCATTTCATGGGTGACGATAATCATCGTCATGCCCTCGCTGCCGAGCTGACGGATCAGATCGAGAACCTCTCCGACCATTTCCGGATCAAGTGCGGAGGTCGGTTCGTCAAACAGCATGACCTTGGGATTCATGGCGAGCGCGCGGATGATGGCAATGCGCTGCTTTTGTCCGCCGGAAAGCGTTGAGGGATACACGTGTGCTTTTTCCTCAAGGCCGATGCGGCGGAGAAGACGCATTGCGGTTTCCTCGGCCTCTGCCTTGATCTGCTGCTCGGTCGTTTCGATCTCAATGCTGCGCTTAAAGAATTTCAGCAGCTTTTGGCGGCGAAGCCGCTTCGTGCGGAGCGTGACCGGCGCAAGCATAATATTTTCCAGAACGGTCTTGTTGTTAAAAAGATTGAAGGACTGGAATACCATGCCGATATGCTCACGGTGTACGTTAATATCGACTCTCATATCGGCGATGTCAACGCCGTCGAAGAAGATGGAACCGGAGGTGGGATCCTCCATGCAGTTCAGGCAGCGCAGAAATGTTGATTTTCCTCCGCCGGACGGGCCGATGACAGCGATCTTCTCACCTTCGTAAATCGTTTCGGTGATACCGCGAAGCACCTGGTTTGAGCCGTAGTGCTTTTGCAGATCCTTGATCTGCAGGACAGGCGTTCGGTTAAGCGTTTCGCTCACTTCGCTTCAACCTCCTTTCCATGATATGGATCAAGAGCGTGATGATAAGAACAAGAACGATATAAATCAGAGCCATGACAAGATAGGGGATCATAAATTCATAGTTGTTTGTGCCGATGTAGCGGAACGCTACGCAGATGTCCGCAGCACCGACGAAGCCGACAACAGAGGTTTCCTTGATGAGCGTAATAAATTCATTGCCCAGTGTCGGGAGTATGTTCTTGATGGCCTGGGGGATGACGATCAGCATCATCGTTGCGGAAAAAGAAAGGCCGAGTGCACGTCCCGCCTCCATTTGGCCCGGATCAACAGAGTTGATACCGCCGCGCATGATCTCAGAGATGTACGCACCGCTGTTAAGACCGAAAATGATGATACAGACGTTCAATACGGGAAGACTGATGCCGAGGAGAGGGAAGAGCACGTAGTAGCCAAGCAGAAGCTGCACTACGATGGGTGTGCCGCGGAAGAATGCGACGTAAACGTTTCCAAGGCCGTGGAAGAAGCGTGTGATGCGCTTATAGGGAGGAATGACCTTGACTGCTGCGATTACGGTTCCGATGGCAATGCCGATGATAAGACCGAGAACTGCGATCACAACGGTATTCTTTAAGCCGTTGAGGACCTCAAGATATCCGTTTGCGTTGATAAAGGTGTTGTAAAACACCGCCCATTTTTTGGGGAATGTGGAAAAGAAATTCATGACTTCGGATTCCTTTGGAATAGTAAAACACGGATATCCCCTCGCGGTCTGCGAGGGGATAACGGTTTTGGGTTATGTAGTGTTTTAGTTGAGAGCGTTGATGTTGGATACGATTTCCTTTGCGGGAGCAATGTCAATAATTACGTACTGAACATTGCCGTTCAGGATATCCTGTGCTGCGAGAGCGCCAACCTCATAACCAACACAAGTAGTGGGAAGGCCTGCAAAGCCCCACTCCTCGTCGCCGGAAACATAGAACTGACCGGTGGTGCCGTTCTGAACGCCGATCTTGGTGCTGGAGGTAAGTGCGTTCAGGACTGCCTCAACGTCCTCTGCGGTCTTGCAGGAATCGAATGCAGTATCGCTGCCCTTCGTGATGACGACCTGAGATGCGTTGTAATAGGAATCGGAGAAGTCGATAATCTGCTTACGGGTGTCGTTAACAGTCAGACCTGCAGCGGCGATGTCGCACATACCCTGGGAAACTGCGGTGCAAACGGATTCGAACTCCATGTTTGCGATAACGAGCTCGCGGCCGAGGTGCTGTGCGAAGAGTGCCATGATCTCCATGTCAACGCCGTAGTAGGTGTCGCCTTCTTTGTATTCGAAGGGAGCGAATGCGGCGTAGGTAGCAACGACGAGCTGATCCTTGGAGGAGTCCTCGGCGGCAGAGGTAACGCCGGTGGGGGTGCCGTCGCCGAAGTACTTATTCACGATCTCGTCAAACTTGCCGTTTGCCTTGATGTCAGCAAGGAAGGAATTGATTTCCGCGAGCAGCTCAGCGTCACCCTTTGCAACGCCGTATGCGTACTCTTCGTTGGTAAGCGGGATGTCAATGACCTTCAGGGTGTTGTCGGAGGAGGTGTTGCCGCAGGAGGTGATGAGTGCAGCAGCGGTAAACAGCATTGCTGCTGCGAGAATGATGGAAAGAAACTTTTTCATTGCTTTGGCTCCTTTGAGATAAATAATATGCGGTACGATGACCGCATTTTTGAGAAAATAACGGATGAGAGTATTATACTATATCTTTCTGTATTTGTCAAGAGATTTTTGACAAAAAGATGTATAAATTTACAACGGAGAGGAGAAACGCACGCACAGCACTTTTTGAGCCCGCCCTCTCTCGTTTGCACGCATCCTTTATGCGGTCGGCGCGCAGAGGTCCGGGTTGCGATGAATATGAATGAATAAATATTCATCTTGAAAAAACTGTGCGGAGGACAATGAAGAAAAAACGAAAAAACACTTGCAATTAACGCGAAAATAGATTATAATATATAAGAGAGTATTGGAAAACCGCACGTATGTGTGTTCCGTATTCATATAGAAAAGTGAGGTTTTTTAAATGAAAGCAGTTGTTACCGTTACAGGCCGCGACGTTGTTGGCATCATCGCAAAGGTTTCTGCCGCGTGTGCAGAGTACAAGGCAAATATTGTTGATATTTCTCAGAGCGTTCTCTCTGAATACTTTGCCATGATTATGGTTGTGGAGATCGATCAGATCGCAGTCGAGTTTACGCGCTTTGTCGATGCAATGACCGCCCTCGGCGAACAGAATGGCCTTGTGATTCACACGATGCACGAGGATGTATTCAATGCAATGCACCATATCTAAGACATAATCCGTGCGAAAGGAAAAACATTCATGCTGAATATGAACGATATTTTGGAAACGATCCATATGATCGAGGGGGAGAACCTTGATATCCGTACGATCACGATGGGTATTTCTCTGCTCGATTGTGCATCAGAGGATGAGGATCGTTTTTGCGATAAGATATACGACAAGATTACGCGCCGTGCAGAGCATCTTGTTTCCGTAGGCGAGGAGATTGAGAAGATGTACGGTATTCCGATCGTCAATAAGCGCGTTTCGGTGACGCCTCTTGCCATCGCGGGCGGTGCTTTATCCCCCGATGGCTTCGTGCGTGCTGCAAAGACGCTCGACCGCGCCGCTGATACGCTTGGAATCAATTTTATTGGCGGCTTCGGTGCGCTGGTGCACAAGGGCTTTACGATAGGCGATCGCAATCTGCTTGCTGCGATTCCGCAGGCGCTCTCTGAAACGGGAAAGGTCTGCTCCTCTGTCAACGTTGCTTCCACGAAGGCCGGCATCAATATGGATGCGGTGAAGCAGATGGGTGATATCATCAAGGAAACGGCGTATCTGACGCGCGACAACGATTCTATCGGATGCGCAAAGCTTGTCGTATTTACCAACGTGCCTGAGGATAACCCCTTTATGGCAGGTGCGTTCCACGGTGTCGGTGAGCCGGACGGCGTTATCAACGTTGGGGTTTCCGGCCCCGGTGTCGTTGCAAGTGCGATCCGCCGCGCCGGGGACTGTGACTTCTCCACGCTTGCGGACATTATCAAAAAGACCGCGTTCAAGATCACGCGCATGGGTCAGCTCGTGGCATACGAAGCATCCCGCAGACTTGATACGCCGTTTGGTATCGTGGACCTGTCGCTGGCGCCGACGCCTGCGATCGGTGACTCGGTTGCACATATTCTTGAGGGAATGGGCTTGGAGAGATGCGGTGCCCACGGTACGACGGCGGCGCTTGCACTGCTGAACGATGCTGTCAAGAAGGGCGGCGTTATGGCATCTTCTCACGTAGGAGGCCTGTCCGGAGCCTTTATTCCCGTATCTGAGGATCAAGGCATGATCGATGCGGTTTCCTGCGGCTCACTGACGCTTGACAAGCTTGAGGCAATGACGGCAGTTTGCTCCGTTGGCTTGGATATGATCGCAATTCCCGGTGATACACCGGCGGAGGTCATCTGCGGCATCATTGCAGATGAGATTTCCATTGGTGTTGCAAATACAAAGACAACGGCGGTCCGTGTGATCCCTGCCTGGGGTAAAAAACCGGGTGACATGGTCAGCTTCGGCGGGCTGCTCGGCTACGCGCCGGTTATGAAGCTCAATGAAATGTCCCCGGCGGCGTTTATTGCACGCGGCGGACGGATTCCCGCGCCGATTCACAGCTTGAAGAACTGATCATCTGATGTGCGCTGCTGTCGTCCGTCCATCCATCCATCTGCCGAAGCTGCACGGATGTGGCGGCGCGGCAGCGATTTCAATATGGTAAGGAGATCTCCTATGAAAATATTGCACACAGCGGATTGGCATCTTGCCTCCCCGATGGAAAGCAAGCTGACAAAAGAACAAGCGAAGCAGCGCCGGGGCGAGCTGCTCTCCCGATTTGCCGATATGATCCACTATGCCGAGGAGAACGGAATCGCAGCCGTTTTGCTGTGTGGAGATCTATCGGATTCCGGCGTTTTGCCGTATGAGGTGCAGGATTACGTACTGTCGCTGATCGCACATTCTGCCGGGGTGCAGTTTTTTCTGATCGCGGGCAATCACGATCCGGAGTGCGAGACGGCGATTGGCGGCTGTCTGACACGCGGCAGGCGTGCGATCCCGGAGAATTTGCACGTTTTTGAGGACGGATGGAAGACATTTTCGGTGGGAGAGGGCGTTTTCGTGTCAGGCGCCGCGCTTCCGCGCGAGGAAGAAGCTGTCGTTTTGCCGACACTTGCGCAGGACGGATATCATATTGTGATGCTGCACGGCCAGATCGTGGATTCCACGGGAACGTGGGGCGGTGAGGCGTGCAGGATCCCGCTCGGAGCGTTTCGTGAGTGCGGTATGGATTACCTGGCACTTGGTCACGATCATGCGTTTCGCCACCGCAAGCTGAATGCACGCTGTACGTGGTGTTATTGCGGAAGCCCTGAGGGACGGGGCTTCGATGAATGCGGTGAGCACGGCTTTGTTGTTCTGACGCTGGAGGGGGGCGTTTGCCGTAATGCGGAATTCGTCCAGTTTGCTGTGCGTACTCTGCACGATATTTCACTCGACGTTACGGACGTTCCAGCCGATTCCTACGCGACAGAGCAGGCAATCGAAAGATGCGTTTCCACCATTCCGGAGCGCGATCTTGTCAGGGTGACCTTGGTTGGCGTCGATGAAGAATCCGGGGACAGAGGTCTTGCATATCTTGCGCAGAGGCTGGCGGAACGCTTTTTCTATGCGGAGATTGTAGACAAAACGGAGGTGCGTGTCGACGCGGATGCGTATAAGGCAGATGTATCTCTGCGCGGAGAATTTGTGCGCGCGGTTCTTGCAGACGAAGCACTGAGCGAGGAAGAACGGACGGAGATTCTGCGTCTTGGGCTCTCGGCACTTGCCGGAGAGGATTTTGGTGTGACGGGCGTATGAGGATGAATTGGAGAGAGGGGGCGAGGTCATGAGGCTGCACAGCATACATGCGGAGAATTTTGGCGTGCTGCACGATTATACCGTGGAATTTGAGGATGGGTTGAATATTCTCTGCCGTGAAAACGGGTTTGCCTTCTTCATCAAGGGCTGCCGCCATCATTTCTCTTATTGCTGCAAGGC
>JAGBZV010000194.1 GCA_017628075.1 Clostridia bacterium | reverse complement strand
ATTTCCCGATTTTCAATCGATTTTCGTATGAAAATGCACCTTCACTGAGGGGCAAGGGAAACTTCTGTGGGGCTGGGGCACGTAAGTGCACCAGCCCGTCATTGCTTTTTAGAACGAACGGTGCGCGGCTTACATGAGCGCTTGTGTTTCCTTTTGCACGCGGCAAAGCTTTGCATACAGGCCGTTTGCAGCAAGAAGCGTATCGTGTCGTCCGACCTCGACGATCTTGCCCTTATCCAATACGATGATCTTATCTGCACGCATGACGGTTGAGAGACGGTGTGCGATCACGATGACAGTCCGATCTCCCGCAAGGGATTCGATGCCGGCCTGTATTTCGGCTTCCGTTTCGTTATCGACGGCGCTTGTTGCTTCGTCAAGCACCAGAATCGGTGCGCCGCGCAGAACTGCGCGTGCAATGGCGATGCGCTGCTTTTGTCCGCCGGAAAGACGTACGCCGCGTTCACCGATCAGTGTGTTATAGCCATCGGGCATTTCTGCGATAAATTCGTGTGCGTGCGCGACCTTTGCTGCTTCAACGATGCGATCCATATCAAGCGTACTCACTGAGGAGGATAGGATCCTGTCGGTATCCGGATCGGAGCGGATGATATTGGAAAGACTGTCGCTGACACCGCTGACACAAAGGCTTCCGTTTTCCTTGCAGAGTGTGGCATATTCGCTGCCGTCGGCTGCGGAGATTCCGTAGGCGATGTTTTCTGCGATGGTTCCGTTGAACAGGAAGGTGTCCTGTAAAACCATGGAAATACGGCTTCTCAAAGAGCGCAGGGTGAGCGTTCGGATGTCGTGTCCGTCGATTTTGATGACACCTGAAATTGGATCCCAAAAACGCTCCAGGAGAGAAATAACTGTTGTTTTTCCAACACCTGTCGGACCGACCAGGGCAATCATTTCGCCCGGCTCTGCTGTAAATGAGATATCGTCGAGGAGCGGTTCTTCGGGCTGGTAGTAAAAGCTTACGTTCTCAAAGCTGACACGGCCGCGCGTTTCGGTGTTTTCCTCCGTCATGGTGATAGCATCCGGGCGCTCTGTAATTTCCGGGGTGCTGTCAAGGAGCTCAAAAACGCGCTGTGCGCTTGCCGCGGCTGCCTGCAGATCCTCCACAAGCCGGGCAAGGACTGCAAGCGGTGTATAAAAGAGGGAAAGATACATGACAAAGCCGACGATATCGGAGATGCCCATTTTTCCATCAAGCACGAGCGCGCCGCCAAAGAGCAGTACAAACAGCACACCGATGGACGTCATGAATTCAATGCCGGGGGTAAAAATCGCGTTGGCCAGATTGGCGCGGATGTTGACCTTGGAGTAATAATGACAGTTGTGACGCATCTTGTTGTGCTCACTTTCCTCGCATCCGAATGCCATGATCTCCTTCATGCCTGTGATATTGTCTTGCAGAACACCGCTCAATTCTCCGAAAACTCTTGAGTTGATGCGGAACATCGGCGCGACCTTTTTTGAATACATCCAGCTGATGAGTATGATGAGCGGTACGGGAATCATGGTGATGAGTGCAAGCTGTACGTTGATTGTGAACAGCATGATGCACACGCCGATGATAACAAGCAGATTGCTGACAAGGTCGGGTATGGAATGTGCGATGAGAAGCTCAAACTGCCGTGCATCGTTGCCAAGCCTGCTCATCAGATCTCCCGTCTGCTTGTCCTGAAAGTACCGCAGAGAAAGCTGCTCCAGCTTGTCGTACAGCTTCAGCGTCAGCTCTCCCACAAATCGCCATGCGGCAATATGCGCAACGCCGAGGCTGATTGCGCGGCAAAGTGCACGCACGAGATATGCGATCAGCAGAACACCCGCATACACGAAAAGCATCTTATGGGTGAGCATTCCGGGCTCCTCCAACGACGCAGTGAACGCGCGCAGAAGGGCAGGGGTAACCAGATTCAGAATGGCTGCGCCGACAATGCCGACACAGGCAAGGATCATAGTGCCGATATGGTTTGAGGCAAGGGTCAATAGCCGTTTGACAAGGTACATGGGTGTTCTCTCCGTATGTATGGGTTGGTATCGAATATATACCATATATTATATCAATTATTCGAAAAAATATCAAGAGGTTTTTCAGAGCTTTTTTGGGCTGGATGCTGCTTTTTGCCGGAAGTTGTAAACAATCTGTGAGGGCTCTTGCTTTTTGCGGCAGAATCCTGTATAATTAATGTCGGTATGATAGGTATCAGAGTACGCCCAGGAGCGTTTGACCTACGATCGGAAAGGATCGATCAGATGAAATATTTGTATATCCTCCTTATCTCCATGCTCCCCATTGTAGAGCTGCGCGGTGCAATTCCCGTTGGATGCGCAGCCGGACTTCCGTGGTATTTCAACTATGCCTTGTGCTGTATAGGCAACCTGCTTCCCGTTCCCGTGATCCTTTTGTTTGTGGAGCGCGTGCTGCAATTTATGAAGGGTGTTCCGCACCTTGACCGGATTGCGTTTTGGGTGGAGGAGAAGGCTGAAAAGTATAAGCCGCAGGTACAAAAATATGCAGTATGGGGTTTGTTTCTTTTCGTTGCAATACCGCTTCCCGGCACGGGCGCCTGGACGGGCTCCCTTGTTGCCGCACTCCTCAAGATGGACAAGCGTGCAGCGTTTGCTTCGGTTATGGGCGGTGTTCTTGCGGCGGGTGTTATCGTAACGATGATTTCCTACGGTGTGCTCGGCTTTCTTTCGTTTCTGCTTTGATTGGCTCAATCGTCTTTCTGCATGAGAATTCCCTGTTTTTGCAGTAAGATTTCGGAAAGTTGCCTATTGCAATTTTATGGGAAATATGGTATAATAATAGGCGCTTATCAAGAGCGGCGGAGGGACTGGCCCGATGAAGCCCGGCAACCTGTCAGCGAGTGGTGTGTTCGCTTTGCACCTCCCGATGATAAGGTGCCAATTCCCGAGAGATGAGATCGACGTGATACAACACTCAGCCCTCGGTAACGTGTCTTCCGTATGCACAGCCGAGGTTCTTTTATGCAAATAAATCGAATCAAAATGAAATTACTATGACATAACAGAAAGGATCAAATCAAATGAGAAAGCTTTTTACCTCCGAATCCGTAACTGAAGGACATCCCGATAAAATCTGTGACCAGATCTCCGACGCTATCCTTGACGCAATGCTTGCACAGGACCCGATGTCCCGCGTAGCCTGCGAGACCTTTGCAACCACCGGTATGGTTTGCATCATGGGTGAGATTACCACGAAGGCATACGTGGATCTGCAGTCCATTGTCCGTGAAACCGTCCGCGAGATTGGCTATGACCGTGCAAAGTACGGCTTTGACTGTGATACATGTGCCGTTATTTCCTCTATTCATGAGCAGTCTCCGGATATCGCTATGGGTGTTGACCGCGCGCTGGAAGCAAAGGAAGGCGAAATGCAGGATTCCTTTGACACGGGTGCAGGCGACCAGGGTATGATGTTCGGCTATGCGTGCAACGAAACGCCCGAGCTCATGCCGATGCCCATCTCTCTGTCGCACAAGCTTGCAAAGCGCCTGACTGAGGTGCGCAAGAACGGCATGCTGTCTTACCTCCGTCCCGACGGAAAGACGCAGGTAACCGTAGAGTATGAGGATAATAAGCCTGTCCGTGTGGATGCTGTTGTCGTATCCTCCCAGCATGATCCGGACGTTACGCTGGAGCAGATCCGCGCTGATGTCATTGAGAACGTCATCAAGCCCATTATTCCCGCTGAATTCCTGGATGAAAATACCAAGATCTACGTCAACCCGACTGGCAGGTTTGTCGTCGGCGGTCCGCAGGGTGACACCGGTCTGACCGGCCGTAAGATCATTGTTGATACCTACGGCGGATATGCGCGCCACGGCGGCGGTGCATTCTCCGGTAAGGACCCGACGAAGGTGGACCGTTCCGCTGCGTATGCAGCAAGATACGTTGCAAAGAACATCGTTGCGGCAGGACTTGCTGATCAGTGTGAGGTCGAGCTTGCGTATGCAATCGGCGTAGCAAAGCCTGTTTCCGTGCTGATTGACACCTTTGGTACTGCCAAGATCGACGAGGAGAAGATCTCTGCGCTGATCTCTGAAAACGTTGACCTGCGTCCGGCGGCGATCATTGAGCGCTTCGGCTTGCGCCGTCCGATCTACCGTCAGGTAGCTGCTTACGGTCACATGGGCCGTGAGGACGTTGATGCTCCGTGGGAGAAGACCGATCTCGCACAGATCCTTGCAGCAGCACTCTGATATTGAATATACCTTTGTGACCCGGAGCTTGAGGTGCTGCCGTACGTCTGACGTGCGGCACGCCTCCATTCGGGTCTTTTTTGAATCCTTGTATTGGAATGGGTGGTGAATGGAATGAATCTTGGAATGCCGGATGACAAGGATATGGTGGAGCTTGAGGGAACGGTCGAGCGCGTCATTTACTCCAATGAAGAAAACGGATATTCTGTCTGTGAGATGTCCTTGTCGGACGAGGACTATATTACGGTGGTTGGCACGATGCCGTACGTAGCGGTTGGTGAATCCGTCAAGGCTGTTGGCACGTGGACGGTTCATCCCAATTTCGGACGGCAGTTCAAGGTTGCCTATTTTGAAAAGCAGCTTCCTGCGACGACTGCTACCATTCTCAAATACCTGTCATCGAAGACGATCAAGGGCATTGGCCCGAAAACGGCAAAGCTGATCGTGGATGCGTTTGGTGAGGACACCTTTGACGTTCTGGAAAACCATCCGGATTGGCTTTCACAAATTCAGGGAATTTCCGCCAAAAAAGCCACGGAGATTTCTCAAAATTTCCGTGCACAATTCGGAATTCGTTCCGTTATGATGTTCTGCCAAAGCTATTTCGGTCCGTCCACGGCTGTGCGTGTATACAACCGCTGGGGCGGAAATGCGGTCGATGTGATCCGTGAGAACCCGTATCTTCTTTGCGAGGAGATCTACGGCGTCAGCTTTGAAAAGGCGGATAGCATCGCGCGGGAAATGGGAACAAAGCGTAATGCGCGTTCCCGTATTATGGCAGGCATCCGGTATCTGTGCAGCTATAACGCGTTTCAGAACGGACACGTATTCCTGCCGGAGGAAAAGCTCATTCCCGGTGTCATGCAGATGCTCAGCATTGAGCAGAACGATGCGGAGGATGCTCTTGAGCAGATGCTTGCGGATGGGAAGGTCGTTCTTGCCAGACACGGCTCTCGCCGCTGTATTTATTTAAAGGAATATTATGAGGCTGAGACCTATGTTTGCAGAAAGATGGATCTGCTTGACCGCGTATGCGGGCGGCAGAGTCCTGCGGATATCGATCGCTGGATCGAAAAGATCGAGCTTGAAGAGAATCTGAAGTATGCAAAGCTGCAGCGCCGCGCCATTGCATCGGCCTTGGATTGCGGCATTATGGTGCTGACGGGAGGTCCCGGAACGGGTAAAACGACCGTCATACGTGCGCTTATGCGTATTTTCGAGGATATGGGGATGGATATTGCGCTTGCAGCACCGACAGGCCGTGCGGCAAAGCGGATGTCAGAGGCGACACAGGCGGAAGCAAAGACTATCCACCGCCTTTTGGAAATGGAATATGCCGACGATATAGAGCCGCGCTTCAGACGCGATGAGAACAATCCTCTTGAGGAGGACGTCATTATCATCGATGAAGCGTCTATGATCGATATTATGCTGATGAATGCGCTTCTTCGTGCCATTCATCCCGGAGCACATCTGATTCTGATCGGAGATGCTGACCAGCTTCCACCGGTCGGTGCAGGATACGTTCTCAACGATATTATCGCGTCGGAGCGATTTTCCACGGTACATCTGACTGAAATTTTCAGACAAGCAAAGGAAAGCCTGATCATTACCAATGCGCATGCCATCAACCGCGGAGAGGAGCCGGATCTGACGGCAAAGGACCGTGACTTCTTTTTTCTGCCGCGTACGGATGACACGCAAACGGCGGAAACGGTTGCCCAGCTGTGCGCCGTTCGTCTGCCGCGCACCTACGGAGAGGAGATCCGCGAGGAGATTCAGATTATCACGCCGTCGCGCAAGGGTGAGGCGGGAACGGAAATGCTGAATACCCGTTTGCAGGCGGTGCTCAATCCTCCGTCTCCGAACAAGAAGGAGCGCAAGTCGAGAGACGTTGTGTTCCGTGAGGGGGACAAGGTCATGCAAATCAAAAACAATTACGACATTCCCTGGGAGCGAGAGGTCATGGGGCGTACACAGGAGGGCATCGGTATTTTCAACGGTGACATTGGTGTGATCCGGCAGATCAATCTGCTTGATGAAACGATGGATATTCTTTTTGACGACCGCCGTGTGACCTACGATTTTACGATGCTGGATGAGCTTGAGCACGCATACGCTGTGACTGTGCACAAGAGCCAGGGATCGGAATACCCGGTTGTCATTCTTCCCATATACAAATACACACCGAAGCTTTTGACCAGAAACCTTTTGTATACCGCTGTAACGCGTGCGGCACGTATGGTCATATTGGTTGGGGATGAGGAGACAGTTAACAGTATGGTAGCCAATAACCGGCAGACAAAGCGTTATACGGGACTGCCGTACTATTTCGCACAGTATCATGACTCATAATAAGCTGAACTTGGGTGCATCCTTGGCAAGAGCTGCGGCAAGCCTGCGTGGACTTGTGTTTCCGCCGCGCTGTGCCGGATGCGGTGTGCTTCTTGGCGGACAAACACCGCCGTTCTGTGCGCGCTGTGCGACAGAAGTGATGGAATTGCGGCAGGTCTTTTGTCCGCGTTGCCGTCAGCCCGTAGTGCTGTGCCGCTGTGCACCGCACGATGGCATTACAACACCGATATACAGCCTGTATCCGTATCGTACCGGCCGCAAGGATGTGATAGCACGGATGCTTCTGATGCGCAAGGAGCATGACGATCCGGATGTACGTGCGTTTCTGGCGGCACAAATGGAGCCGCTGTGCCTCTACGCAGCATCACAGAGAGCGGACATTCAGCGGTGGGTTCTTGCGTATCCGCCGCGAAGTAAAGCAAAGAAGCAAAGCTGCGGCTTTGACCAATCACAAACGCTGGCAAAGGCGCTGTCCGCACGAACGGGCTTTCCGCTTGTTCCGTGTGTGCGCCGTGTGCGTGGACGAAATGCAGTGCAAAAGCATCTTGGGGCAGAGGCACGATTTGTCAATGCGCGGGCAAGCTATGAATTTGATACTTCCTATGCGAATGCGATCGCAGGAGCAGGTATTCTGCTCATTGACGACATTGTGACGACGGGCGCAACCCTTCAGGTGTGTACAGATCTGCTGTTGGAGGCAGGTGCCGGTTGCGTTGCGGCAGTAACGGCCGCAAGAACGCTGTAAGGATTCGTATGCGGCTGAGTCCGAAGAAATAAGGAGAGTATGTTCGATGGCAAAGGACATCGGTATTGATCTTGGAACCTCTCGTGAGAGAGGTGGAAGAAGCGGCTATCCGGGCTGTTGCACTTACGTGCCCCAGCCCCATTTTTTCGTTTAAACAGTCGTTATCGGAAAAGATTTCGTAAAAATTCAACGATACGGAATTTGATTATGGTTTTGGGTTTCTGCTCGCCTGTGATCAGCGTAATCTCGTACGGCGTAAAGCCGGCAGCAAGAAGCGTTTCTTGCGTCGTATCGTCGGCGGAGTCCTCCGAATCCGCAGCGGTATCAGCGGAAACGGGAATGGTTGCATCCGGAAGCGGGCGATACTCGGATGCAAGGGACAGGCAAAGCGGCGGGAACAGCACGCACCACCAATTTTGTCCGACGGCATCTCCGATACGGATACGCAGGGAACGGTAGACGCCTGCGGGAAGCGTGATGCACGAACCGTTTTGCGTATAGGTGCGCTGCGGATAAGGTTCCTCCGTCAATGTCACGGTACAGGCGCGCGGTATGCCGCTTTCAGCAGCAGCCTGTTCGGCTACGTCCTTTAAGCGCGGGAGCATTTCGGTCAAAATTTGCTCTGCTTCTTCTATGCTTGCGGTGCTCGGGACGGTGGCTGCGAGCGTTTGAAGAACCGCGTTGCGGACGTAAAGCTTCTGCGCTTGATCGTCATCGTTGTCTGAGTGTGCTAGAACATGCAGGCGGATGATGCGGTCATAGATCTGCTCCTCTCCGTCGGTCGGAAGTGCAGATATCACGGTGGCGGCGCACAGAATACAGAGGCAAAACGTCAGAAGGATACGTGCGGGTGATGATATGTGAAACGAATTCATGGATTGGACTCCTTTGTGTGTTTGTTCGTTATAAAGAGAATTGCCACGTCTTGTTCGGATGATACATGTAATTGACGGCGAATTGAAAAAAATCTAAAAAAGAACTTGACAGTTGATGCAAATTCGTGTACAATAGAAGCAATGAAATACAGGGGAGAAGGAGACCTTTATGCTTACGAACAGACCAAACGACCTGGAGCAGCTTTTGCGCCCTGTTTGGGACGGAAATACCATATATGAGGAGAGCTTTTTTGCGCTGATGCAGCCCGATGAAACGGAGGAACAGGAACTGATCATCCCGCTCCTGTACCGCCCGGACCGGATTCTGTCCGTCACGAGCGCAACACGTACTGCGGTGATGGAGGAGGGTGTTGACTACGTTCTTCGTGATGGAGCGCTGGTGATTTTGCCCGTCTCTGCTGTGAAACGGATGCAATGGGACGAATATCAGGTGCTTGATGGGGATAGTGCACAGTACCCGATTGGCTTTGAGGGGGAAGGCGGCGGAAGGCTGTTCTTTGGTGAGGGCGACACGATGCACAGCCGTCAGTACCTCGTTTCTTATACGCACAGCGATACGTGGGAGGACTATATACCCGTTAAGCAGAGCGGATGTCTGCCGCGCACCGGCGCGCTGCTTGCGGAGGGTAAGCCGATCTCACTTTGTTGGTTTGGCGACTCTATTACTACGGGAGCCAATTCTTCCGGGGCGATTGGTGCCGAGCCGTATATTCCCGCGTTTCCGCAACTTGTGAGTATGGCGCTGGAAAGCCGCTTTGGCAGTTCAATCACGTACCACAATCATGCAGTTGGTGGTACGGGCTCTGCATGGGGCTGTGAGCAGCTTCCCATTGTATTTGCAGATGCGAAGCCGGACGTGATGTTTATCGGCTTTGGTATGAACGATGGCTACTGTCCCCCTGCGGAGATTGTCGGGAATATACGCCGTATGGTGGATCAAACGCTTGCGCTGAATCCGGAATGTGAATTTCTGATTTGCGCGACAACGCTTCCGAATACGCTTGCTATGGGGTTCTACGCCAATCAGATCGAACATGAGCCGCTGCTTGCAGAACTGTGCCGCGAGCTTGGCCCGAGAGCTGCGCTTGTCCCGATGACATCGGTGCATGCCGCGCTGCTGAAGAAAAAGCGCTTCTATGATATGTCCGGAAACAACGTAAACCATCCGTGCGATTTTCTTGCACGCGTCTATGCGCAGGTAATTCTTGCGCAGATCGTATGATATACACAAAAGGGCGTCTTGCGGCAGTCACAGGCGCCTCTCGCGGAATTGGAGCGGCGACAGCCCGTACCCTTGCGGCTGCGGGATGCGAGGTTGCCCTTATATGTGAAAAAAACCTTGATATGGCAGCGGCACTCTCTGCGGAGCTATCTGCTGCGTATGGAGTGAATACGGCCGCATTTGCGGCGGATCTGTCTGACGAGCGCTGCGCGGATGCCCTGTTTGAGCATATTCGGGCGCACTTCGGACGCCTTCCCGATATTCTCGTCAACAATGCAGGCATCGCTCATGCAAATGTGCTTGTAAACGAAACGGCGCAGGACTTCGACCGCATTTTTGCGGTCAATGTGCGTACAGCCTTCCTCTGCTGTCGGGCGGTGTACGATTCTATGGTTGCGAACCGATGGGGCAGAATTATCAACGTATCGTCTATGTGGGGTGTCGTGGGTGCGTCCTGTGAGGTGTTGTACTCTGCATCGAAGGCTGCCGTCATAGGCCTGACGAAAGGGTTAGCGCTTGAGCTTGCACCGTCCGGTGTGACGGTCAATGCAGTGGCGCCGGGCGTGATACGCACAGATATGCTTGGCTGTTATGATGAGGAGACACTTTGTGCGCTTGCCTCCGATACACCCGTTGGGCGGCTTGGTACGCCTGAGGATGTCGCGGCGGTGATTGCATTTCTTGCATCAGAGGATGCCGGATTTGTGACAGGGCAGGTTATCGGTGCAAACGGTGGCTTTGTGACTTGATGCGGCGGAAAAACGGCGCACTTGTACGGTGAAACAAAAGATATATTGACGGGGGTTGTTGCAAGTTGAAAGCCTGCAACAGCCCGCGTTTGTTTTTTAAAGGACATATAATAAATACGTGCCAATTATCCGCAAACGGATCCTTTCACGAATACGGGAAAGGGGCATTATACTCGTTTTTTCTGAATTAGCGCATGGCACGAGAATAAGGGCATGGGCAAGGCGGGTGACTCGCTTGAAGATAAACAGCGTTTATAAATATGGTAAAAAAACGCTCCTTGCTGTGTGCTGGCATTTGTATAAAATCAAACGGCACGCCATATACTTTTCGTATAGAAACGGAATCATTCGGGGAGGTGTGCGTATGCTGTACGGAGATCGCAGGGGCGGGGCGGCGCAGAGGGACTGTGTGCGTTTGCTTCTTAGAAGGATTTGTATTGGCGGTGGGATTTTGATCGCCGTGTTTCTGTTTCTTGCGTTGTTTGGAAAAGCGTGTCTGCCGTTTGTGCTTGCATATCTGTTTGCATCCGGACTCCAAAGACCACTTGCGGCACTTGAGGCCTTGTGCGGTGCGAAAGCAGAGAAGCATGAGCGCGCGGAAACCGGCAAGGTGCGGAGGCGCAGAGATAGATACCTCGGAAAATTCAAGCGAGTGCGTCCGAGCCGGTTTGGAAGACGTACGTTTTTTGCGGTGCTGTTGGTTTTTCTCTCTGCAGCAGTTGTGATCGGTATTCCGATCCGAATTGCCGCGGCGCTTGTCGAGGAAAGCGGTGCACTTCTTATGTGGATGTATGAAAATGCCGGAACACTCATTGCGAAGGTGGACAGCATGATTTCCGGTATTTCTCAATTTTTTGACGGCCTTCCGTTTCCCTTGCCGTCCGGCGGTGAGGAGGGGATCGGTGCTGCCATCCTTTCATCGCTGTCGCAGGTGATTCCAGATATGCTCGGAGAAGCGATGTCACGATTTTCGTCGAGCGCTTCTTCCTTTATTACTGCGCTTGCACGTGCGCTTCCGGCCGTTCTTCTGTTTTTTGCGGTGTTTTTCATTGCGGCTGTTTATATGACCATTGATTATCCGAAGGTGCACGGCTTTTTGTGGGCGATGGTTCCGCCCGGTTACCGTGCGGGAGCAGAGACGCTGTTCAAGGGAATCGGACACACTGTATTTTCTATGGGAAAGGTCTGGTTGATTTTGTCTGCGGCGACGTTTGGAATGTTGTTTGCCGGCTTGTCGCTGCTTGGCGTAGAGCGTCCGCTGATTGCTGCTTTATGTGGATGTGTGATCGATATTCTGCCGATTCTCGGTGTTGGGACGCTGCTGCTTCCGTGGGCGCTCCTGTCCTTTCTGATGGGAAATGCGACGCGTGGGGTTGGCCTTGCAGTGCTATACGTCATCATTGCAGTCGTCAGACAGGTTTTGGAGCCGCGGTTGGTCGGAAAAACGACGGGATTGTATCCGCTGGCGGCACTGTTCGCGGGTTATGCCGGCGGAGTTCTGTTCGGTTATGCCGGGCTGTTTCTGGTGCCGCTTTTGTGTGCCATTGCCTGGAACGGGTATCGGGGGTTAAAGAATGCAGACGGTCACGGTTAGATATGCAGGCCGGGATTACCGATGTTTGAAGCGGTGGTCCCGACTTTTCCGTTTTTGCAGGGCGGCTTGTATTATTGCGCTGCTCTGTGCGTGGGTGCCGCTGAAAACAGCGCTGGCGTTGTCGATCGGGGCGGTGGTGCACGAGTGCGGACATCTGCTTGCGCTCAGACTGTGCGGAGTCCGATACGGAGGCATCTCTCTGCGCATCGGCGGAGCGGTTATGTGCGGGGAATTTTCTTGCGTGCCGTATCGGGCGGAGGCGTTCTGCGCGGCGGCGGGTCCATTTTTCAACCTTCTGCTGATGGTAATAGGGAAGACGCTTGGCTTTGAGGACCTGACGGCGGCAAATCTTCTGCTTGCCGGATATAATCTGCTTCCGCTTCCCGGGCATGACGGGCAGACCGTTTTGCGCGTGCTTTGTGCGCAGATGGGATTTGCCGTGGAGGCAGAGCGCTTGCTTGGCGTTCTTTCGCTGTTTTGTGCCGCTCTGCTGTTTATGTTCAGCGCATGGATTTTTTGGTATGGGGCGTGCATATACGGATCGGGCGGATTTGCGAGCGGCGGTCTGTTTCTGTGCTTGGCCGTGCGCGCGCTTGCGGCGCTTTCAAGGTAAGTGCAAGGTGTGAGTTTTGCACGGTCGTTTGTCCATGTTTGGCAGAAAAATGAGCGGAATGCTTGCGTTCATATATTATTAACATCGAATTCAAGGAATATTGTTGATTTTCGCGTAAATTTGCGTATAATAATATACAGATTAGCAATCAATCATCAAGAGTGCTAATTGGCAGACCTCGCACAGTCACGTTGTACAAAGGAGGTTGGCACACATGGATCACCGCGCTGAACTAAGCGAACGTAAAAAACAGATATTGAAGGCCATCATTGATGTGCACATCCGCTTTGGAGAACCGGTCGGATCCAAGTATCTGACACAGAGCGAGCAGATTCCGCTTTCGAGTGCTACCATCCGAAACGAGATGGCAGAGCTTGAGCAGATGGGATATTTGGAGCAGCCGCACACCTCGGCAGGACGCGTACCGTCCAGGGCCGGATACAGGCTTTATGTGGACTCTCTCATGAACCGCTATCCCGTTACGGCCCGTGAGTGGGAGGAATTGAACGCGATTATGCGCTCAAAGGTCGATGCGTTGGACAAGGTGCTGGAGCAGGCCGGGAAGATGGTTTCGCTTCTGACAAACTACACATCCCTGGTCATGAAGGTAGGAAGTGCGGGCGGTGTTGTACGACGGATTGATACCGTATGGCTGGATGATGGAAGCTTCATCCTTGTTATGACGCTGGACGGAGATACGGTACGCTCCAAAACGATTCGTACCGACAGACCGGTCGATCGGGAAATGCTCGTACAGCTTTGTGCAGCACTCAACGAGCATATTGCAGGGATTCCCATAGAGCAGATCAATCTGCCGCGCATGATGGCGGCAGAGCATGCGGCGGGCGACAGTGCATTCCTTATTTCACCCGTTATCAAATGCCTGTATGAGGTGCTTGGAACGGCGGAAACTCCCGATATTCGCTTTGAGGGTGTGAATAAGCTTTTGCAGTATCCGGAATTTTCCGACATAGATCGATTCCGCGAGATGTTTGAGGTCTTGGAAAATAAGGACGAGATCATGACTGTGATGCAATCGGCACAGAATGACCGCGTGAACGTGATCATCGGTGGAGAAACAACGGTCAGACCGATGGAAAATTCCACGCTTGTGTTCCGCAATCTGACGGAAAACGGCAGAGTCGTAGGAGCGATCGGGGTGATCGGTCCGTGCCGCATGGATTATTCCAAGGTTGTGGGATTGATCGATGCCATGACAGACCGGATTAACACAATGATGGACGGTGAGGCACCGCCGGGAGAAATCCCCTCGGCGCTGTTCGGTGACATTCAGAATAAGCCTGAGCCACCAAAATAGAAAATAAGACAGGGCAGCGCTGTGTACGGTGTCCGGTAAAGGAAGGTAATTCAATATGAAGGATAAGCAAAAGATAACGGCAGAGCAGGCTGAGGAAACGGAGCTTGAGACTGCTGCCTCCGATGAAGCTGCCGAGGCAGAGGTTGAGGCTGCAGCGGAGGATCCGCTGGCAGTTGAGCTTGCACAGTGTCAGGCGGCTCTTGCTGCTGAAAAAGACAAATTCCTGCGCATGGCTGCAGAGTATGACAACTATCGACGCCGCACTGCAAAGGAGCGTGAGGCTGCGTATTCCGATGCGTATGCCGATGCGCTGACACAGATCATTCCCGTCATTGACAATCTGGAGCGTGCCGCAGGCTTTGGCGCCGCAGAGGACGCAAAGCAGCTTGCAGACGGCGTGAATATGATCCTGACGCAGTTTACGTCGGTTTTGGAAAAAATGGGCATCGAGGCATTTGGTGAAAAGGGTGAGCCCTTTGATCCCAACATCCACAATGCAATTATGCACGAGGAGGATCCTGAGCAGGAGGAGAGCATCCTTGGAGATGTCTTCCAGCGCGGTTACCGACGCGGAGATAAGATCATCCGCTGTGCGATGGTCAAGGTTATCAATTAATTACGTATCATATATTTTTATATAGATAAATTCAAATTCACACATTCAAAGGAGATTTTATAGTATGGGAAAAATTATCGGTATTGATCTTGGTACGACAAATTCCTGCGTATCTGTTTTCGAAGGCGGCGAGCCTGTTGTTATCACCAGCCCCGAGGGCTCCAGAACGACCCCCTCTGTCGTTGCATTCACCAAGAACGGTGAGCGTATCGTCGGTCAGGCTGCAAAGCGCCAGGCAATTACCAACCCCGACAAAACCGTGATGTCCATCAAGCGTTATATGGGCACAGACCATAAGGTTGACATCGACGGCAAGAAGTACACGCCCCAGGAGATTTCTGCGATGATCCTGCAGAAGATGAAGGCGGATGCAGAGGCATATCTTGGCACTACCGTTTCCGAGGCTGTCATTACGGTTCCCGCATACTTCTCTGACGCACAGCGTCAGGCGACCAAGGATGCAGGTAAGATCGCAGGCCTTGAGGTTAAGCGTATTGTCAACGAGCCGACTGCTGCTGCTCTTGCATACGGCATTGATAAGGAAGATATCTCCCAGAAGGTCATGATCTTTGACCTTGGCGGCGGTACGTTCGACGTTTCTATTCTCGATATTTCCGACGGTGTCTTCGAGGTTCTTGCAACCAACGGTAACACCAAGCTTGGCGGCGACGACTTTGACCAGAAGGTCATTGACTGGATTGCACAGGAATTCCTCCGCGAAAACGGTGGAATCGATCTGCGCCAGGACAAGATGGCTCTGCAGAGATTGAAGGAAGCAGCAGAGAAAGCAAAGATCGAGCTGTCCGGTATGACCTCCGCTGAGATCAATCTCCCCTTCATTACCGCGGATGCAACCGGCCCCAAGCACTTCAACGCAACGCTGACGCGTGCAAAGTTCAACGAGCTGACTGCAGATCTCGTTACCGCTTGCGGCGCTCCCGTCAGACAGGCAATGTCCGATGCAGGACTGAAGCCCGCTGAGATCAACAAGGTTCTTCTTGTCGGTGGCTCCACGAGAATTCCCGCTGTTCAGGAAGAGGTTCAGCGTATCATGGGTAAGGAGCCCTTCAAGGGAATCAATCCCGACGAATGCGTTGCAATCGGTGCAGCAATTCAGGGCGGTGTCCTCGGCGGTGACGTCAAGGATCTCCTGCTTCTTGACGTAACGCCTCTCTCTCTCGGTATTGAAACTCTGGGCGGTGTCTGCACAAGAATCATTGACAGAAACACCACTATTCCCACCAAAAAGAGCCAGATCTGCTCCACCGCTGCAGACGGTCAGACCTCCGT
>JAGBZV010000193.1 GCA_017628075.1 Clostridia bacterium | reverse complement strand
GTGATTTTCGCATGAAAATGCCCCTCATCCGAGGGGCAAGGGAAACTTCTATGGGGCTGGGCACGTAAGTGCAACAGCCCGTCGTTCGCTGTTCTTTATCATCCGCCGCAAGGATCTGCGGCTTTTTTTATCGGTACCGTTATTTTACGATCTTAAAGCTCTCAAAGAAGGTCAGCTCTCTCGCCTTTCCCGTTGCCGCGGAAACAATACCGAAGATATTGATTGCCCACAGCGCAAGATTCAAGAGCACCACCGCAGCCCAGACCAGCCATCCCACAACGGGAATCCAACCAACGACGTTCGTAAGAATACTGCCGCCAAACTCCACAATCAGATGCCAAAGAAGCAGATTCAAGCCAAGCTTTGCGTGATACTGTGCAAAGGGTGACTCCTTCATTCCAACCAGCGGAACGATTACGAGAATATGCAGATAGGACAGAATCGCAACGATTTTGTTTGCATCGATGTCCTCCGGCTTATAGCTTGCCGTCGTGTCGGTATACGCAAGGTATTTCTCAAAGCCGCCCTCCGTCTTTTTTTGCTCATTGTTCTGTCCCTGCACGGGCGCTTGGGGAGCAGAGCCTCCTTCTATTTTCGCGCCGCAGGCAATACAAAACTTTGCGCCTGCCTCCACCTGCGTGCCGCATTGTGTACAGAATGCCATCGTGATATCCTTCCTTCCGTAATGATTTATCATTTGTACTATTATATCAAGGATTTCCGCATTTGTCAACCTGTTTCCCACCGATTTTACCGTTCTCCCCCTGCAAAACGCGCAAAAACAGCGCTCAAAGAAAGAAAAATCACGCAAAATTTCCGATACCAGTTGATTTTTTAACAAAAAATTGGTATAATAAAAGAACAAAATATCAAAAGGATAAAAGGAGCACACCCAACATGAAAATGACTCTCAGATGGTTCGGTGAAGGCTACGACTCCGTCAAGCTGCGCGATATCCGCCAGGTTCCCGGCGTTGTCGGTGTCATCACGACTCTGTACAATCGCCAGGCAGGCGAGCTTTGGCCGCGCGAGGAAATCGCCGCACTGAAGGCAACCGTCCAAGCAGAGAATCTTGAGATTTCCGGTATCGAGTCCGTAAACATTCACGACGATATCAAGATCGGTCTGCCTACCCGCGATCAATATATTGAAAATTACATCAAAACCTTAGAAAATCTCGGCGAAGAAGGCATCAGAATGGTCTGCTATAACTTCATGCCCGTCTTCGACTGGACCCGTACGAACCTTGCAAAGCCGCGTCACGACGGCTCCACCGTGCTTGCATACGATCAGTCCGTTGTCGATTCCATCGATCCGCAGGTCTTCTTCAACCAAACCGATGCCAACTCCAACGGCTTCGTCATGCCCGGTTGGGAACCGGAGCGTCTGTCGCGCGTCAAGGAGCTCTTTGATGCGTATCAGGACGTCACCGCAGATACGCTGTTTGACAACCTCGTATACTTTTTGAAGGCGATCATGCCGACCTGTGATAAGTACGGCATCAACATGGCCATCCACCCAGACGATCCTGCGTGGCCCGTCTTCAATCTGCCGCGCATCATCACGAACAAAGAAAACGTTCTTCGTCTGCTCAACACCGTTGATAACCCGCACAACGGTCTGACCTTCTGTACCGGCTCTCTCGGCACCAACCTTGCAAACGATCTGCCCGACATCATCCGCTCCTGCCGGGGACGCATCCACTTTGCACACGTCCGCAATCTTCAGCACTATGCGCCAGGCCTGTTTGAGGAGGCCGCACATCTCTCCTCCGACGGAACGTTCGATATGTATGAGATCGTGCGCGCCCTGTACGACATCGGCTTTGACGGTCCCATCCGTCCCGATCACGGAAGAACACTCTGGGGTGAGGTCTGTATGCCCGGATACGGTCTGTACGACCGCGCAATGGGTGCCTGCTACATCAACGGTCTTTGGGAAGCCATTGACAAGGCTGCCCGGAGAACGTATCTCTGACGCAGAGAAAGGAGCTACTTCCATGCTGTATTTGAACGAGGCTTCCCTGACTGCCGACCGCGCCGGCTATGCTGCTGCCGGTATTTCCCTGCCGCAGTACGATCGCGCCGCAATGATCGCCCGTACCACGGCCGAGCCAACATGGCTGCACTTCGGTGCAGGCAATCTGTTCCGTGCATTCCCCGCAAAGGTCTGCGATCAGCTTCTGTCGGAGGGGATTCTCGACCACGGCGTTATCGCAGCGGAGGGCTTTGATCTGCAGATCATTGACGATATCTACGCTCCGCACGACAACCTCTCGCTGTCCGTCACGCTGCTTGCGGACGGTACCGTGGATAAGCAGGTCATCGGTGCTGTCGCTGAGGCCGTCGGAACCGACGCGCGCGGAATTGCACGTCTTTCCGAGATCTTCTGTGCACCGAGTCTGCAGATGGTATCCTTCACCATCACAGAAAAGGGCTATGCGATCCACCGCCCCGACGGCAGCATCGCTCCTGCCGTTGCCTCCGATATGTCGGGCACCCCAGATGCGGCAGGCACGTTCCTTGCCCGCCTGACCGCCCTCCTGCATAAGCGGTATCTTGCAGGTGCGTATCCGCTGGCACTCGTATCTATGGATAACTGCTCTCACAACGGCGACAAGCTGCGCGCAGCCGTTTTTACCATCGCGCAGGCGTGGGCAGAGCACGGTGCTGTCAGCGCCGACTTCCCCGCTTATCTGAGCGACGAATCCCGCATTACCTTCCCCATCTCCATGATCGACAAGATCACGCCAAGACCCGATACAAACGTTGCAAAAATGCTCACAGAGGTCGGCTTTGCAGATACCGAAACGGTCATCACCGACAAAAACACCTATATTGCACCGTTCGTCAATGCAGAAAAGCCGCAGTACCTTGTCATAGAAGATAAAGTCCCGGCAGGACGTCCCGCGCTGGATGCCGGCGGCGTTATTTTCACAGAGCGAACGACCGTTGACAAAACCGAAAAAATGAAGGTCTGCACCTGTCTGAATCCTCTGCACACCGCACTTGCCGTTTACGGATGTCTGCTCGGCTACACGCTGATCTCCGCCGAAATGAAGGATCCCGAGCTGTCTGCAATGGTGCACGTTATCGGCTATAAGGAAGGGCTTCCCGTCGTCGTAGATCCCGGAATTCTCGATCCGCAGGCGTTCATCGATGAGGTTGTTGGCGTCCGCCTGCCCAACCCCTTCATGCCCGATGCACCGCAGCGCATTGCGACGGACACCTCGCAGAAAATGGCCGTCCGGTTTGGCGAAACGATCAAGGCGTACCTCGCAAACAACATGGACGTCACGTCGCTCCGTGCTATTCCGCTTGTAATCGCCGGCTGGTGCCGCTATCTGATGGGTGTCGATGACAACGGCGAGGCGTTTTCCGTTTCTCCCGACCCCCTGCTTTCCGAGCTGCAGCAGCATCTTGCAGGACTGACACTCGGTCACACCTGCCCCGAATGTGTCCATCGCGCACTCGCGCCCATCCTCTCCAACGCCTCCATCTTTGCAGTGGACCTGTATCAGGCCGGCCTGGGTGAAACTGTAGAGGCGCTGTTCCTTGCACTCACCGAGGGCCCCGGTGCCGTCCGTGCCGTTCTGCGCAAGACGTTTTCCGCATAAGCAACAAAACCGAACAACCGCGGAGCACATCTCCGCCTTCAATAAGAAAGGATCAATTATAATGTTAAAAGGAATTCCGAAAATCATTTCCCCCGAGCTGCTGAAGATCATGGCAGAAATG
>JAGBZV010000192.1 GCA_017628075.1 Clostridia bacterium | reverse complement strand
AGCTGCGAAATGGCAATATTCAAAAACAGCCGCCGCTCCGCAGGCCCGCCCTTGACAAGGTCAAGATGCTCGGGGTAAAAAAGCACGGCACGGAATCTGCCCATCATCTCGGATAGCGTGATGGGTGCCACACCGCGGGTGCGGCGTCTCTCACCGTCAAAAAAGCGGTAGGATAGGGTCTCCTGTTCCTCTTTTTTATCCTCGTAGGTCAAGGAAAGCGCAAACCCGCGCTCGCCGAAGCGCACCTGGTCGGCGTCCTGCGCGCCGCGAAAGCTTTTTCCGCGGGCAAAGATGTAAATACCCTCTATCAGGTTGGTCTTTCCCTGCGCGTTCTTGCCGTATAGCAGATTCACACCGGGGGAAAATTCCAGCCTTACCTTTTCCATGTTGCGGTAGTTTTCCGCTTGGAAGGAACGTATCTTCATATATTATCCGTTCATGCGGACGGGAAGCACCATGTAGAAGAAGCTCTTTTCCTCACTCTTTTCGTGCGGACGGACGGTCACGCTCTGCGTGGGAGACTGGAAGGAAAGGTCAAGATACTCTCCCTCGGTCGCACGGATGCTGTTGATGAGGTAACGGCAGTTAAAGCCGATCTCAAGATCCTCACCCTCGTGGGTGATGGGCATCTCGTCGTAAACCTTGCCGTTGACGGAGGTGGAGGTGATGCTCATGACGTTGCCGTCAAGAATGATCTTGACGTAGTTGCGTCCCGTGCCCACAATGCGCTCCTCCGCGATCAGCGTGGCTCTTTCCAGCGCCGCCAGCATGCGCTCGCGATCGACCGTCACGTGTATGGTCTGATCCTTCGGAATGATGCGCTCGTAGTCGATGTATTCGGAATCGATCATGCGCGTAAAGAAGATGATATCGTCAAAGAAGAAGATGGCGTGCTTGCGCGCGATCTTGACGCAGGTGATCTCATCACCGTCGCCGAGAATGCGTACAAGCTCGTTCAGCGCATGTCCCGGTACCAAGAAGGAGAAGTCCATCACGCTGACCTCGCCCACGTCGCGCAATTCGCAGGATACCGCGCGGCGGGAAAGCGTGTAGGAGTCGCAGGAGATCAGCTCCATTCTGTTCTCCATGATGCGGAAAAACGCGCCGCACAGCATCGGACGGGAGTCCTGCTCCGCAACCGAGTGCAGTACCTTGCCGATCATGTCCTTGAGGATCTCGCTCTCTACCTCAAAGCCGCGGGGACCCGAAAGCTCAGGCATCGTGGGAAAGTCCTTTCCAGGAAGAGCCGACAGAGAAAAGGAAGCCTTGCCGGAGGTGACCGTCGTGTTCAGGGAATCGTCTACCGCGATCGTCAGCTCGTCGTTCGGCAGTACCTTGATGATCTGCAGAAGTCTGCCCGCCGAAATGATGAAGCTGCCGGGCTCCAGAACCGCCTCCGCCTCCAGCGTCGCGCGTACACCCTTGTTCATGTCGTAGGTCGATAAACGAACCGTGTTGCCGCCCATCGTCTCAATCAGAACACCCTCAATGGAAGGGATGGAGTTCTTCGTCGATACCGTGCCCATGCAGGGGTATAACTTTTCAAGAAGCTTGGATTTTTGGAATACAATCTTCATGTCGCTCGTCGCCGTCTGAGGACGGCTCTCCTTTTTGTGTGTTT
>JAGBZV010000191.1 GCA_017628075.1 Clostridia bacterium | reverse complement strand
ACCTCCGGCACGTCGGGGGCGATATCCGTCACATAGCAGACGCCCTCCGCCCCGGAGACGGAAAAGCGGGAAAAGATGCGGTCTCCCTCACCGTTGGACCGGGGCAGAGCGATAACGCCGCCGGAAGCGGCCGTCTCCGTCCGGGAGATGACACGCGCCGGCGCACCGCCCACCGTGGCCGCATATTCCGTAACGCAAACCGCACCGTCTGTATCGGTATACAAGCGGATCTCCTCTCGGCAGGCCTCAATTTTTGTGATTTTCATATACCCATCCTCCACCAGAGTTTATATGCCGTCAATATACCGCATACCTTTCCTGCTGTCAATAAGCATACCGCTATTTCCCATATTTTTGACAGTTTTTTGCATTTTTGTAAAAAAAGGATTGACAAACGAAATTTCGCTGGTATAATATATATGTTGTTTCCGCTCCACAGACAGCAGGAGCCCTTTAAACGGGCATAACGCGAAAGCTTCCTGCCGAGGATACGGTGCGATGATTCTTGAGATCAGTTCGCCCTCGTGTCTCTCCGGACGCGGGGGCATAATTTTTGATCTCAGGAGGTGAAATTGAAATGCTGCATGCAAACGCAAGCATCCTCGAGCAGAAGAAGGCCAAGGTGGCCGCTGTTGCCGAAGAGATGAAGAATGCGAAGTCCTTCGTTTTCGTCAACTTCTCCGGTATCCCTGTTGAGGATGATACTCAGCTGCGCCGTGAGCTCCGTGAGGCCGGTGTCAAGTACGAGGTCGTTAAGAACTCCATCCTGGCCTTTGCCCTCAAGGAGGCTGGTTACGAGGCCCTCGCCGAGAACCTCGCCGGCTGCACCGCTATCGCATCCTGCGATTCCGATGCTGTTGCTCCCGCCCGCATCCTGTACAACTACGCCAAGAAGCACGAGAACTTCCAGTTCAAGGGCGGCGTCGTTGAAGGCAAGGTGGTGGATTCCGCTGCTATTGTCGACGTTGCCAAGCTGCCGACCCGCGAGGTTCTTATCGCCATCGTCCTCGGTACGCTGCAGGCACCCATTTCCGGTCTGGCCCGCGCGCTGGATCAGATCCGCGAGAAGCAGAGTGCTTAATTGCACCGCTACCGCAAAATTTTAAAAACCTTACTTTTATTTATATTAATTTTGGAGGATTAGAAAAATGGCCAGTGAGAAGATTCTTGGCATTATCGAAGAGGTAAAGACTCTTACCGTTCTCGAGCTCTCCGAGCTCGTTAAGGCTCTTGAGGAGGAGTTCGGCGTTTCCGCTGCTGCTCCTGTTGCTATGGTTGGCGGCGCTGCTGCTGACGATGCTCCCGCCGCTGCTGAGCAGACCGAGTTCGACGTCGTGCTCAAGGCTGCCGGTGCCAACAAGATCGCTGTCATCAAGGTTGTCCGTGAGCTGACCGGCCTTGGTCTGAAGGAAGCTAAGGAGCTCGTCGACGGCGCTCCCAAGACCCTCAAGGAAGCTGTCTCCAAGGATGACGCTGAGGACATCAAGAAGAAGCTCGAAGAGGCCGGTGCCGAGGTCGAGGTCAAGTAAGACCCGGCTTTTGCCAACTACGTCTTTTCAAAAGGGACAGATCCTTCCGGATCTGTCCCTTTTTTATGTCTTTTGGCAAAAGAAGCACCGCAGAGCATATCTGCGGTGCTTCTTTTTATTCAGCCGTTTTGTTTTTCGGTATCCTTTTTGCGGATCTCCACGCGGCGGATCTTACCGCTGATGGTCTTGGGCAGCTCGTCAACAAATTCCACGATACGGGGATACTTGTAAGGCGCGGTGTGGGTCTTGACGTACTCCTGCACCTCTTTTTT
>JAGBZV010000190.1 GCA_017628075.1 Clostridia bacterium | reverse complement strand
TTGGGGGGGGGGGGCGTTGGGGCGTCGGGCGGGGCGGGGGGGTGGGGGGCGGGGGGGGATGTTTCCACGCCGCCTTCCGTATCCGCACCGAGGTTTTCCATGATTTGATCGATGTATGTGTCAGAGTAGGTGTCGGGCCGGTCAATGCCGCGGTCCAGCACGCTCAGCGAAAAGCAATAGGCAAAGCCATAGTCGTGGTATGCTGCGGCAAGGTCGGGGACTTTGGTGGAGAGCAGATTGGTATACAGGGAGGCCGCCAAAATGATGGCAAACAGCCCACCGGATACCGCAATGGTCAGGAGTCCGCGCACTCGCCAAAGACGCGGCTGCGGAGGCTTTTTCGTGCGGCGAAACAGCGCGATGAGAGCTGTGATCAGCAGGGCAATGCCAAGCACAATGAGCAGGATCTGAAACAGATTCAGATAAACGGTAATGATGCCGAAGCACGAAACGATCAGGCTGAAGTCGATTGCGGCGAGCGGGGTATTGCGCATGCCGAGCAGGACAAAGTTCGTGATGCCGAGAATCAACCATCCGGAGGCAATACAGGTATAAACGAACGCGCGCCGTGCAAACAAAAATGCCAGGGACAGCGTGATGAATATAATGAGCGTGTTGATGGAAAAGATAAAGGGATGGATAGGCAGCATGGCAAGGCCGCTTAAAAGCGAGCGATGGCTGCAGATCTCCAACACCAGATTGATGGACGCGGCAAGCAGAAGCGGTGTCAGCAGCGCGTGGTTCTGTGCGGCGCGCTCGAATCTTTTATACAAGGTACTCAAGCCGCGAGCGGCGCACGAGCAGAGCTGCGTGAGGCCGGTGCGCAGGCGGCAGAAAAAAGAAGTTGCTTTCATTGGATTTCCTTATATTACGAATTGGGTGATATATAGAATGGTAATATGATATCATGTTTTCGGAAAAGATGCAAGTATAAAATGTAAACTCTGCATGAAAACGGCGCGAAAACGGCATGAAAATCGTACGATGGACGCTGTGTGCCACAAAAAACGAAAAAAATTTCGTTTTCTCTTTACATTCCTGTCGGTTTCGGGTATAATAGGATATAATAAATGTGATACCTGTTCGGAAAGGATTAATGAATATGCAGTATATCCCTTATGTCAACACAAGAATGGGCAGTGCGTCCGCGCCGCGCTTTTCTCACGGCAATACGCTGCCGTATACGCAGCTTCCATGGGCGATGGCTGGTTTTGTTCCGCAGACCGCGGGAGCGTCGGGCGGATGGTTTTTTCATGCTGACGACCGCAGTGTGGAGGGAATTCGTCTGACGCATCAGCCAAGTCCCTGGATTGGCGATTACGGAACCTTTCTGATGACGCCGGAGGGCGGCGATCGTGTATACGAGAGCTTTGCGGACGGCTGGTCCGGTTACCGGCCGGAAGAGGCGACCTTCCGGCCGGATCTGCTTCGCATCCGTTTTTTGCGGCAGCGCTGCGAGGTATCCGTTGTGCCTGCCTGCCGCGGTGGAATGCTTTCTCTTCATTATGATCTTGAGGAGAATATGGGCTTGACCTTCCATCCGATCCAGGGGGAGAACGGTTGGCGCTACGATGCTTCCACGGGAATGCTGTGGGGCTGGACAAATGGGCATTCCCAGGATGCGTCCGTGGACTTCAAAATGTATATTGCGGTGCAGCTTGATGCGGAAGCTGTAGATGCGTTTTCCGTGTTTCGCGTTGCGGGACGGGGCGAGGGCTGTCACGTTATGTTTCGCCGTCCCGACGTTACTGTAAAGGTTGGAATTTCTTATCTGTCCGAGGAGCAGGCGCTGTACAATCTGCGTGAGGATATGGAGGGGCTGTCCTTTGCTGCGCTTCGCTGCCGCGCGGAAGAAGCGTGGGAGGAGTATTTGCATCGAATCGAAATCGATGCTGTGGACGAGGGGCAGGCACGCACGTTTTATTCCTGTCTGTACCGTACGGCCCTGTTTCCGCACAAGGCGTACGAGCATGATTTTAGGACGGGTGAGCCCGTACACTATTCCCCCTTCACCGGGAAGCAGGTGCGCGGCGTCCGATATACGGACAACGGCTTTTGGGACACCTACAGAACGGTATATCCGCTGTATGCGTTTATTGCCCGGGACGAGTATGCTGAGATGCTTGACGGATTTGTGGCGGATTGGCGTGACGGGGGCTGGCTGCCACGGTGGCCGTCGATTGGCGAGGTGGGATGTATGCCGTCTACACTGATCGATGCGGTTATTGCGGATGCTGCTGTCAAGGGGATCGGAACACGTGCGCTTTGGACGGAGGCTCTGGAGGGCATGCTTCATCATGCAAATCACAACGGTCCGGAGGCACGCTATGGCAGGAACGGTGCGGAAAAGTACGTGAAGCTTGGATATATGCCGCGCGATATGTATCGGGAATCTGTCAACCTTACTTTGGATGCGGCGTATGGCGATTACTGTATTGCACGCGTTCTTGAGGTGCTTGGATACGATGCGGACTTTGTTGCCAATTATGACAGACGTGCAAAGAACTATCGTAAGCTTTTTGATGCGGAAAGCGGGTTTATGCGTGGGCGTGACGAAAAGGGAGCGAGCGCTGCGCATTTTGATCCGCTGTGCTGGGGCGGTGAATATACGGAGGGATGCGCATGGCAGACGACCTTTTCCGTGCAGCACGACGTGATAGGGCTTGCCGAGCTGTTTGGCGGCAGAGATCAGATGCTTGCAAAGCTGGATGCGTTATTTGCGCAGAAGCCCGAATATGCCGTGGGCGGATACGGCAGGGAAATCCATGAGATGACGGAGCTTGCTGCCCTGGATTTCGGACAGTGCGCGATATCCAATCAGCCGTCCTTCCACATTCCGTTTTTATATGCTGTGCTCGGAGAGGAAGAAAAGGCGAGCCGGATTGTGAAACAGCTGACTGCGCTGTTCCGTGCGGAGCCTCAGGGATATCCGGGCGATGAGGATAACGGCTCTGCCTCGGCGTGGTATATATTTGCTGTGCTTGGTATATATCCTGTTTGTCCCGGGATGCCGGGGGCTGCGGGCTACGCAAGGACGGATATGCTGGTACGAGGCGCACGGATTCTCGGCAGAGAGTGGAACCGTGAGAACGTGGAAGCGTTTCTTTGAGGAATGCGTGTGGGCGAGTGCTGCGCTGGCCGGTGGATGTCGTTTCACATACGGATGCGGCGAAGTGACATGATAAGAGTGACAGAACTGAGGGAATGAGATGAAACTACTTGTAGGCCTTGCCGTGGCAGCGGCGGTTTTTTTGGTGCTTTATTTTGCTGTGGGGCTTGCGTTTTACCGTATGGCAATTGATGCACATTCCGAAAAATGGTTTTTGAAGCCGCCGACAAAGAAAAAGCAGAAAAGGATTGAGGGGTCTGACAGCTATGCTGAGATGCGCAATGACGTGGCGGAAACGGAGGCGCGTGCGCTTGACTCGCTTTACTTTGAGCAGCATCCGCCACAAATATGGCATATCGTGTCGTCAGATCGGCATGCGCTGAGGCTGGGGGGATACTATTTTCCACCAAAGGAGCAGTCGGACAAATGGCTTGTGTTTTTCCACGGATACGCAAGCTCGATTGATTGGTCGCGCCGTTGGATCCGTACGATGTCAGAGAGGGGCTACCACGTACTTGCGCCCGATATGCGAGGACACGGTATTTCTGAGGGCGACTATATTGGCATGGGATGGGATGAGCGGATGGACGTGCTTGATTGGGTGAATGCGATCGTCGATCGCGATCCGGGGGCGCGGATTCTTATATCGGGTGTATCGATGGGCGGAGCTACGGTGCTTTGTGCTGCCGGAGAGCCGCTTCCTCCACAGGTAAAGGGGCTGATCTCCGACTGTGGATATACTTCGGTCAGAGATATCCTGTCATTTCAGCTTCATGCGCTGTTTAAGCTTCCGGATTTTCCGTTCCTGTACGCTGCACGCACGGCAATTTGCATGCGGGCCGGATACGATATCTTTCGGGCGAGCGCGCTGGAGCAGCTGAAAAAGGCAGGGCGGCCGATGCTGTTTATTCATGGAGAAAAAGATACCTTCGTTCCGTTTTATATGCTGCAACAAATTTACGATGCGGCGGCTTGTGAGGAAAAGGAGATGCTTGCGGTGCCGGGCGCTGGGCACGGGACCTCGTGCTGTACGGCCCCGGAGCTGTACTGGCGTACATACCTTGCGTTTGCGGATCGTTATTTGCCGTAAACAAGGAGGGGCTTTGTGCGAAGGTTTCTTCGCGGCAGCGTTCGCCTGTGATTTTGGGACCGACTTGGGGAAAAGTGGAAAAAGAAGAAAATTGCAAAAAAATTGAAAAAAGATATTGACAAACGAGGAAAAAGGTGGTATAATAGAC
>JAGBZV010000189.1 GCA_017628075.1 Clostridia bacterium | reverse complement strand
TATTCTGCAACCTGAAGCTTGATCTCATCCAATTCTTCGGGGGTGATCTTTGTTGTGTCAAGCTCATAACCCGTTGCCCCGAGATGTGCAATATCTGCGCGTGTGCTGAACGGAGTCGTTCTTTCTGTCTGATGGTTGGGGCAGATGGACGTATGGCAAGAGATCGCAGAAAGCGGATAGAAGATTGAAGTACCGTACTGGATCTGTGTACGCATATAAGCATCGGTGTCATCACTTGCCCAGATCTGTGGGAAATAATAGAGGATGGCAGGGTCAAAGCGTCCACCGCCACCTGCACAGCCTTCAAAGAATATATGCGGGAAGCCGTTTACAAGTCGCTCACAGAGATCATAGAGTCCAAGCGCATAACGATGGTGCATTTCCTGCTGTTTGCCTGCAGGAAGCGCGCGGGAGAAGTTTTCCGTAACGGCACGGTTGAAATCCCATTTGACGTAGTCGATCCGATTTTCACGCAGGATCTTGGAAACTGCTTCCACGATGTAATCGCGCACGTCAGCACGTGTGATATCCAATACGACCTGTCGGCGAGAAAGACAATGCTGAGCACCGGGAACGGAAATCGCCCAATCGGGATGAGCGCGGTAAAGGTCGCTGTCGGGATTGACCATTTCCGGCTCGAACCAAATACCGAATTTCATGCCTGCGTCATGAACGTAATCGATAACGGGCGCGAGTCCGTCGGGAAAGACCTCGGGACTTACCGTCCAGTCGCCCAAACCAGCCTTGTCATGTCTGCGAGAGCCGAACCAACCGTCATCCAGAACGAAGGTGTCGATGCCCGTACCGCGGACGGCGTCGATGATGGGAAGCAAACGGTCGGGTGTGCAACCGAAGTAGACGGCTTCCCAGCTATTGATTACGAGAGGATGAGGAATATCGACAAAGCGAGGATTGATCAGATATTTTCTGTATGCATCGTGGTATTCACGAGACATGCCGCCGATACCCTCAGCAGAGTATGCCAATACCGCTTCGGGGGTTGCGAACGTTTCCCCTGCGGCAAGCTCCCAAGTGAAGTCGAAATCGTTGATACCGCCTGTAAGACGCGTATAGCCTTTCGTGCCAACCTCTGCTTTGATTGCATAGGATGCGGAATAAATGAGATTCACGCCAAGTGCATGTCCGAGATCCTCCGTCGTGCTTTTATCGCTCAGCGCCACTGCGGGGCTATGGCGACGTGTGGAGGACGCGGATTTTTCATCTACGCAAACGATGCCGTGAGGAAGAGGTGTGCGTTCAGGCTTGCCTTCACGCGCCCATGCATTTTCGATTGTAAGCAGATCGTAATTGGAGCCGACAACGTCGAGCGTAAAGCTATATGCACGGAGGATCTTGACGTCCTCATCCGTGCAATTCTCAATTTCCATATGGCGGCAGATTACGGATACGTCATCATATACCGTATAGAAAAGATGAACTCGCATTTCCGAAAGGGTATCCTTCAGTGTGAGCTTCAGCGTTTCGCCTCCACGCATGGACGGCATACCTGCAATCGTGGGCTTTTCCGTGAGGATCTCATGCGTTTCATAGAGGAATTCATTCAGTCTGCTACCGCTCTTTTGCAGAAGCTGGATCGAGCATTCACGGAATTCACCGTTGCCGTAAAAGGAAACTTCGCTTCTGTATACGTTGTAGGAAAGACCGCCTGCGTGCACCTTGCCGGGAACAGCCGCTTCTGCGGAGTCGCCGATATTCGCCTCATACGTATAGGTGAGATCGTCGCGTCCGATGCGTGTGCCAAAATAATAATGTTCAGGAAATCCTGTTCTGTTTATACCGAAAATATAAGATAGATTT
>JAGBZV010000021.1 GCA_017628075.1 Clostridia bacterium | reverse complement strand
GACCTTGAAGCAAGGTCTGCGAGTGCGTGACAGGCGGAATCGCGCTGTGCACGCAGGGATTGGAACCGGGCGATCATGCCGAGCTTGTCCTCGTAGGAGGAGAGCGTTTCCTCGGCGCGCCGGACCGCATCGCGCACTCCTTGCCGCGTGATGCCGATTTCATCGGCGATCTCCGACAGGGAAAAGTCCTCGTTATAGTAAAGATCCATCATTTCACGTTGGGAATCCGACAGCAGCTCTCCGTAAAAATCAAGGAGCATTCCGTATTTCATGTTTTTTTCAGACACAAAACAAGCCTCCTGCCGTATCTTTTCCGTGTGTAAAGTAATTTTCTTTACGCGAATGATATTATACCATACCGCATGGATTTTGTCAAGAGGAATGACAAGCTTTTTTCTTTACAGCGGCCGATTTTTCATATAGAAATTTGCACAAAGAACGCGGCTCATTGTTGTGCAGATTGCACAACAAAAGGCCGCTGCGGTACTGCGGCGGCCTTTTGCAGAGGCGTTAGTCGTCTGATTGATCGAAGTCGGACTTGCGCTTTTTCTGAAGGATGCTCAGAACAACGAAGGCACAGATGAGGACAATGCCTACAATGGCGACGATTTTGATCGGGCCAAAGCCGGCATCACCTGTGAGAGGTGCTGCGGTCATTGCCGCAGCGGACAGTACGGAATGGATGGGCTGCATGGCACTACTCCTTTTTTTATGAAAATTCGATTGATGACTTACTGAAACGACAATATTATACCATACGCAGCCAAGGAAGTCAAGAGTATGGGGCGGTGGGGGTGAGAGAAATGCACGTTCATTTTATTTCACTTTCCTGTCAGAATACACAAACATTCCGAAATTTGAAAAAAACTGCGCCAAAATATCAGAATGTGTTTGACAATTTGAAGAAAATAGTATATAATAGTGTTGTACTGTCACACAAATACTGCATGAATTGCACGTTTATATTCAAGGAGGATTTTCATGGATTCTGTAACACGCAGAGAACTTCAGCTGACGGCAGCGAACGTCCGTCTTGGCATTCTGGAGGAAGTATACTCCGCTTCATCAGGTCATCCGGGCGGCTCTTTGTCTATCGCTGACGTTATTACGTATCTCTATTTTTCAGAAATGCGCGTACGCACGGAGGAGCCGGAATGGGCTGACCGCGACCGCTTCGTTCTTTCCAAGGGACATACGTGCCCGGCGCTGTACGCTGTACTCGCAGAAAAGGGCTTCTTCCCCAAGGAGGACTTAAAGACCTTCCGTCACGTTGACAGCTATTTGCAGGGACATCCGGACAAGAAGCACATCCCCGGTGTTGATATGTCCTCCGGCTCGCTCGGACAGGGAATTTCCGCTGCCTGCGGCATGGCGCTTGCCGGAAAGCTTCAGAACAAGAGCTTCCGCGTGTATACGGTTCTTGGTGACGGCGAATCGCAGGAGGGCCAGGTCTGGGAGGCTGCGATGTTTGCTGCACATTATAAGCTTGACAATCTCTGTGCCGTTCTGGACTTCAACGGCCTGCAGATCGACGGCAAGATCACGGACGTCATGAACCCTACACCCCTGGACGATAAGTTCCGTGCATTCGGTTGGCACGTGATCGTCATCGACGGTCACAATTTTGATGAGATCGAGGCTGCTTTTGCGGAAGCAAGGACGGTTTCGGGAAAGCCCACGCTGATCCTTTCCAAATCCGTCAAGGGCAAGGGCGTTTCCTTTATGGAAAATCAGGCAGGCTGGCACGGAAAGGCACCCAACGCAAGCGAATACGAGCAGGGTGTCAATGAGCTGCGTGCCTATATGGCATCGCTGTAAGGAAAGGGAGGATATCATTATGGCAGAAAAGATCGCTACGAGAGAGGCCTACGGTTCCGCCCTTGCGGAATTCGGTCACAAATATAATATCGTTGTTTTTGATGCAGACCTTGCTGAGGCAACGAAGACCATCAAGTTCAAAAAGGAGCACCCTGAACGCTTCTTCGATTGCGGTATTGCGGAATCGAATATGGTCGGCGTCGCAGCCGGAGCTGCAGCAGCAGGTATGATCCCGTTCGTTTCCTCCTTTGCTATGTTTGCCGCGGGACGTGCCTTTGAGCAGATCCGCAACTCCGTTGCGTACCCACAGCTTAACGTCAAGATCGGTGCGACGCACGCAGGCATTACCGTCGGTGAGGACGGTGCAACGCACCAGTGTCTGGAGGACCTTGCGCTTATGCGCTCCATTCCCGGCATGGTCGTGCTCAATCCTGCCGATGCCGTTGAGGCAAGAGCTGCCGTGGAAGCGGCTATCCTTCACAACGGTCCCGTGTATATGCGGTTTGGCCGTGCTGCTGTTCCGGTTCTCTTTGACCAGAGCACCTTCCGCTTCGAGATTGGCCGCGGTATCGTGCTCGCAGAAGGAACCGACGTTACGATCGCGGCGAGTGGCGTTATGGTTGAGCAGGCGTTGATTGCGCGTGACCTGCTTGCAAACGACGGCATCTCCGCACGCGTTATCAACTGCTGCACGATCAAGCCGATCGACACTGCGCTGCTTGTTTCCTGTGCAAAGGAAACCGGCTGTATCGTTACCGCAGAGGAGCATTCTGTGATCGGCGGCTTTGGCTCTGCAGTTGCGGAAACGCTGTCCGAATCCTGTCCCGTTCCGGTCCTGCGCGTAGGCACGGAGGACGTATTCGGTCGCTCCGGAAAGGTTCCGCCGCTGATGGAGCTGTACGGTCTGACCGCACAGAATATTGCAGCTAAGGCAAAGATTGCCGTTTCACTCAAAAAGTAACCGTGCTGGCTTCACCGCGGACACCGCACGTGCGTGCTGTGTCCGCGGTGACCACGAAACGTCCTTCGTTGAGGGGCGTTTTTGCTTTCTTCATTGCAAATAAGCGGGAAGAAAAAATCTGTTAAAATTTTATCATACAGTCTTGACAAACGAGCAAAACTGTAGTATAATGAAGTTGTCCGAATTGAATACCATCACCCCCTGACACAAAGACGGTTCTGCGTGAAAGGCGTACGTGTTTTTTGGTGTGAAGCCGCTGCGCTTCGACACCGCTTGATCTATGCCGTTTTCCGTGTCCGGAGAACGGTATTTTTTGTTGGATCGGACACCGTTCTGCAAAGCAGCACCATTTGCCTGATGGCGAAAACAGGAGATTGATATGGAAACAAGAGTTGCAGTTATGAGCATTATCGTAGAGGAGCCTGCCTCGGTTGAGCCGCTCAACGCACTTCTGCATGAGTTTGGAGAATATATTATCGGAAGAATGGGGATTCCGTACAGGCAGAGGGGAATCAGCATTATATCGATTGCTATGGATGCTCCGCAGAATACGACGGCTGCGCTGTCCGGACGGATCGGAAAGCTGCCCGGCGTTTCGGTGAAAACGGCGTATTCGGCCGTGATCGGAGGCGCGAATGGCACACGCTGATAATCTTGCGCGCATAGACGTATTGGCGCGGGAGCATACGCTCCCGGGAGAGGATTACCTGGCGCTTCTGACAACTGCAGACGAGGAGGATGACCGGTATCTGGCGTCGCAGGCGCTGATGATAAAGCAGCGCGTCTACGGAAACCGTGTCTTTATCCGCGGTCTGATAGAAATTTCCAATTTTTGCAGAAACGATTGCTATTATTGCGGAATCCGTGCTTCAAATCGGGCCTGTGAGCGCTATCGGCTTGAGGAGGAGGATATCCTTCTGTGCTGTCAGGAGGGCTATGCGCTCGGCTTTCGTACCTTCGTCCTGCAAGGCGGTGAGGACGGTTATTTTACGGATGCACGGCTGCTCCCGCTTGTATCGGAGATCAAGACGCGCTATCCGGACTGTGCAGTAACGCTTTCCCTTGGAGAGCGCACGCGCGAAAGCTACGCAGCATTGCGCCGTGCGGGTGCAGACAGGTATCTTCTTCGTCATGAAACGGCGAATCCGGAGCATTACAGAATGCTGCATCCCGATCGTCTTTCACCGGAAAACCGCATGGCTTGTCTTGATGTGCTCAGAGAGCTTGGATATCAGGTCGGTGCCGGCTTTATGGTTGGCTCGCCGTACCAAACGGCGCAGATGCTTGTTGGAGAACTGCAGTTTATTGAAGCGTTTGCTCCTGATATGTGCGGAATTGGCCCCTTTATCCCACACAAGGATACGCCGTTTGCCGCATTCGCGCCGGGTTCTGTTGAGATGACCTGCCGCCTGCTGTCCTGTATCCGGCTGATCCATCCGTCCGTTTTGCTTCCTGCAACGACGGCGCTTGGCACGCTTGCTCAGAACGGACGTGAGCGTGGGATCCTTCACGGTGCAAACGTCGTTATGCCGAATCTGTCACCGGCAGACGTACGGAATAAATATATGCTTTACGACAATAAAATCTCTCAGGGAGCAGAATCTGCGCAGGCGCTTGACACACTGCGCACGCGGCTTGCGGCAATCGGCTGTGAGATCGCTTGTGACCGCGGAGATATCAAGAAAGATGAGGAATAACTATTATGGCAACGTATAACCCCAAATCTCTCCATGCAGAGGAATTCATAAACGACGGTGAGATTCGAGAAACGCTCTCTTACGCAGAAGAAAACAAGAACAACCGCGCGCTGATCGCATCCATTCTTGATAAGGCGCGGCCGAAAAAAACGGAAACGGGATACGTCTGTGCGGGATTGACACACCGTGAGGCGTCTGTTCTGCTTGCCTGCGACGATCCGGAAACAGTTGCCGAGATCTACCGCATCGCAGAGGAGATCAAGCTTGCCTTTTACGGCAACCGCATCGTTATTTTTGCGCCGCTGTATTTGTCCAATTACTGTGTTAACGGATGCGTATACTGCCCCTATCACCTCAAGAATAAGACCATTCCGCGTAAGAAGCTGACGCAGGAGGAGGTTCGTGCAGAGGTTATCGCACTGCAGGATATGGGCCATAAGCGCCTTGCAATTGAAGCGGGCGAGGATCCGAAAAACAACCCCATTGAGTATATCCTTGAATGTATCAATACAATCTATACGACGCAGCATAAAAACGGTGCGATCCGCCGTGTCAACGTCAATATTGCGGCAACTACCGTTGAGAATTACCGCCGTCTGCGTGACGCGGGCATTGGTACGTATATTCTGTTCCAGGAAACCTATCATAAGGAAAGCTACGAGCAGCTCCACCCGACCGGCCCCAAGCACGATTATAACTATCATACGGAGGCGATGGACCGTGCGATGGAGGGCGGTATCGATGACGTCGGACTTGGCGTTTTGTTCGGCCTTGAGCTTTATAAGTATGAATTTGCAGGGCTTC
>JAGBZV010000188.1 GCA_017628075.1 Clostridia bacterium | reverse complement strand
CGCTGGTATGAGCAAAATGCTGGAGAAATACGGATATGGAGGTGCCGTTACCAATATCCCATGGGGCGGTGGCTTTACATCAAATCCGAATAATATCCATGTCTTTGACGATGCAGTGAAAGAGCTTGCGGAAAACGGATACGGCCATTGGATTTACGACGAGGTTGGATATCCCAGCGGCCACGGCGGAGGATTGGTCCTAGACGGTCATCCGGAGCTTGCGGCAAAGGGCTTTTATATGGTCAAGCGTATGGCGTTTGAGCCGATGCAGGCGACGTTCCATCTGGATGAGGTTTCCGATAAGATTGTTTGGGCTGCCAAATATCCTCTGTGTCTGGAGTTGATGGGTGAAATCTTCGTACATTTCGATCAGATGGAGCCCGTTCCGTTTACCAAGGATACGGTGGAATATACTCTGAACAAGAACGAGATTCTGTATATCTTCTGCGTTAAGGATGCTTTTGAAGGCGCGCACAGCACGCACAACTGCCATAAGCGGACCAAGGATATTAATGTCATGGATCCCCGTGCGGTCCGCCGCTTTATTGATCTGTGCTATGAGCCGATCGTAAAGGAGATTCCCGATGCGTACAGCCGCGCAATCGGTGTCTTTACCGATGAGCCCAGCCTGCAGACCTCGTATGCAAGACCGTATTCTACCTGGAACTGGGCGCTGGCACCCTGGGTGGACGGCCTGTTCGAGGAATATGAGAAGATGTGGGGCGAATCCCTGCTTCCGAATCTGCCCTTGATCTTTGAGGGAACGGCGGACGCGTATCCTCCGATCCGCGTGAAGTTTTACGAGCTTGTCGGTGCGCTGATCGCACGCGCATTCACCGGACAGATCTCCGAGTGGTGTGAGGCACACGGCGGTTTATTTTCCGGGCATTACCTGCTTGAGGAGCAGATCTGTCAGCACGTTATGCAGTACGGTAACTATCTCCGCGTTCTGATGGCTGCTACCTATCCCGGTATAGACGTTCTGTACGGACACCCCGAGGCGTTTGAGTATACGGCAATGAAATATGCGCAGATGGCCGTACGCAAAAAGCATACGGAGGGCATGATGCTGGAGTTCTGTCCGATCATTGGTAGGGAAGCCTATACGGCGACTTATCCCGACAACATGAGAATGGCGCTCGCCACTCTGTATATGGGTGGTGTACGCCATACGCAGACCTATTTCCAGCCGGATGATCCTGAAGAGCTTCCGAAGATCAACAACTACGTAGGACGTATTGGTGTGATGCTGGAGGGGCTGCATAACGATTGCGAGACGTTTATTTACTATCCTCTTGAGGATGTACAGGCCAAGGAGCGTCCGCGCCACGCAGAAAGCTGGGAGTGGTGGGACCGCAACACAGCAAGCTGTGCGGATGTCCGTATGCGTGAGCTGGTTCCCGCGATCTTTGAAGGCGGTCACGATTTCTATATGATAGACAGAGAGGACCTTGCCGAGGCGGTTCGTACCCTTTCTGAGTGCGGGGTGCCGACGATTTCCGGAAACCGCGTCAAGAACGTGATCGTTCCGGGCGTGCATTACATCT
>JAGBZV010000187.1 GCA_017628075.1 Clostridia bacterium | reverse complement strand
TGAAAGATTGATCTTTCAAACTTCATATTGATTGATATTCAGTTTCGTTTTTGTGACCATTATACACCTTTTACGCGCCTGTGTCAAGTGTGTATCGTTACATTTCCGCGTATTGCGTTTTTTTCGGCGAACGCCGCCCAACCTCTTGACAAACCGCGTTTTTTATTTTATAATGGTAACAAATCAACGCAGAGGAGTCCTCCCATGACCTATCAGGAAACGCTCGCGTGGCTTCATTCGATGCCGCGCACGCACAAAAAACCCACGCTCGACCGCATCCGCACGCTTCTTGATGCACTCGGCAGCCCCCACGATGCTCTCGCAGGTCGTTTCATTCACGTAACCGGTACAAACGGAAAGGGCTCCGTCTGTGCCATGATCACATCCGCCCTTCAGGCACAGGGCTATCGCGTCGGCCGTTTTATTTCTCCGTTTATTATGGAATTCAGAGAGCGCATCGAAATCAACGGTGCCTGTATCTCTGAGGAGGAGCTCTCCGCACTCGCGGACCGTATCCGCCCGGTTGTGAATCGTTACACACAAGAAACGGACGATGCACCGCTTGAGTTTGAGCTGGTCGTCCTTTTGGGACTTCTTTGGTTTGCAGAGCAGGAATGTGATCTCGTCGTGCTTGAGGTCGGCATCGGCGGTATGCACGATCCGACCAACGTGGTCGTGCCGTGCGTTTCCGTCATTACGCACGTGGACTACGACCACACGGAGCTGCTCGGAGATACGCTTGAGAAAATCGCCCGGATCAAAAGCGGTATCGTCAAGACGGGTGCACCGTGTATCCTTGCCGCGGACAACCCCGAGGAGGTCCAACGCACCGTGGCGGAACGCTGCCGCAGCTGCGGCGTATCCATGACCGTACCGGATACCCCAAAACCTCTGCTTCTTCGTCCGGGCCACACGGAGCTTGAATACCGCGGTACCCGCTTCGTCCTGCAGCTATCCGGGCTGTATCAGCTTCGCAATGCCGCAGCGGCGATCGAAGCACTGCGCGCCGTCCGAAGCATGGGGATAGAGGTCAGCGAGGAAGCCATCGCGCGCGGACTTGGAGACACCTCGTTCCCCGCACGATTCGAGATGCTCTCCGACGATCCGCCTGTGCTTCTCGACGGCGCCCACAACGCCTCCGGCATGGATGCACTCGCGGAAAATCTGCGCACCTATTATCCGGATACGCCCGTTCTGCTTCTCTGCGGAATGCTTACCGACAAAAATCCGGATGAGGTGCTGGCTCGCGTTCTGCACGCAGTGCCGGTTCTGAGCTGCGCCTGCATCACACCGCCAAGTCCGCGCGCGATGCCCGGCGAAGCGCTTTGCGCACTCGTACAGGCATCCGGCATTGACGCACACGCCTATGCGGATATTCCCACGGCACTGCAAGCGCTGTATAGACGCAGAGCCGCCGCAAAGCAAACCGTGATGGGAGCACTTCCCATCATCTGCTTTGGCTCCCTCTACTCCGCCGGCGACGTACGACGCGCGCTCGGCCGTTTTTCCGAATCAGCCGAAGTGAATGTGTAACGATTCACACCACAGAGCAAAAAAAAAGCCTCATTCCTAAGCTTTGGGTTTCTGAGGACAGTTTTTACAATAATTCAACAGTAAGATAAACGATTACAGCCAGAGCCTCCCTTGTGTAAAGGGAGGCTTTTTTCCTGCCCGTAAGTGCGCACTTACTCACCACTATTGTGGTGGTTAGATTCTCAACCATCAATAGAAATCAAGTTTTTTATTCAACAAAACAGTTATTGAAGGTTCTTCTTTGATGTGGTATAATATATTTGTTTCCCAAAGGAGGACGTGCTTATGAATATCAGTAAAATTATAGCAGACAAGAGAAAGGAACTTGGATTAACACAGCAAGCATTAGCAGAAAAGCTCAATATTTCATTTCAAGCAATTTCAAAGTGGGAAAATGGTACTTCTTGCCCCGATATTACCCTTCTTCCTGTACTTGCTGCCGTTTTGAATGTATCAATAGATTCCTTACTCGGCTACACTTCGCAATCTTTAACCGACTACGACAAACGATACAACAGAGAGGGATATTACTGGGGATTGATACCCAATAATCTCTGTTATGAAATTATGAAACTGAAACCGCCTACCAAGCCGTACAAGGTGCTTGACATTGGATGTGGTGAAGGAAAGGATGCCGTATTCCTTGCGCGAAACGGATACGATGTGACTGCTTTTGATATTTCAGAACAAGGTTTATCAAAAGCGCGAGAACTTGCCAATTGTTGTGGAGTAAAAATAGACTTTTTCAAAGCAGATGTGCGTAATTTCAGGCTTGAAACGAATTATGATATAATATTTTCAAGTGGGGTGTTTCATTACATTTCTAAGGAACAGCGCGAGAGTGTCATTGATAATCTAAAGGCACATACTTTTTCTAACGGTATCAATGCTATAAATGTGTTTGTAAGAAAACCATTTATTCCACTGCCGCCCGACGTTGAGGAAAGCGAACTTGCGGCAGATAATTGGAAATCAGGAGAAATATTTATGTATTATCACGATTGGCTATTTCGAAAGAACGAAGAAAAAATTTTTGATTGTAATAGTAGCGGTATTCCTCACAAGCATTGTATGGACGTAATAATCGCAGAAAAAATTTAGAATAACAGCCTCGGCAGGGAGTTTCCTTGTC
>JAGBZV010000186.1 GCA_017628075.1 Clostridia bacterium | reverse complement strand
GCTTTGCAGGTTTTTCCGACACCATACATTCCATTGAAGAACAGGAGCGTATCCTGCACGCAATGACCGATCGCATCATCCACCGCGGCCCTGACATGGAAGGACACGCTCTTGACGGATATGCTGCACTCGGCTTCCGCAGACTTTCCATCATCGACCTCTCCGAGGCAGGCGCTCAGCCGATGGAAAACGAGGATGGCACCGTGGTGCTCGTGTTCAACGGTGAAATCTACAACTTTGAGGAACTGCGCACACAGCTTCTTTCCGCAGGTCACACCTTCCGCTCTCACACCGATTCCGAGGTGCTCGTGCACGGCTACGAGGAATACGGCACCGAGGTCCTCTCCCGCCTGCGCGGAATGTTTGCATTCGTTATCTACGATAAGCGTCAATCGCTTCTGTTCGGTGCTCGTGATATCTTCGGCATCAAGCCCCATTATTACGTTCAGAACAGCGACGGCACGTTCCTCTTCGGCTCCGAGATCAAGAGCTTCCTCGCACACCCTTCCTTTGAGCGAGCTGTCAATCCCGAGGCGCTCCGTGCATATCTGACGTTTCAATACTCCTGCGGCGAGGATACCTTTTTCCGCGGTGTAAAAAAGCTTCCCGCTGCCCATTATTACATTTACAAGGACGGTTCTCTGACAACCGGCTCATATTGGAATCCCGTATTTGAAAAAGACGATAAGACCTTTGAGGAATTCGTTGAGGATACCGACAAGTGCATCCGTGAATCCGTAGCCGCGCACCGCATCAGTGACGTTCGCGTAGGTGCTTTTCTGTCCGGAGGCGTAGACTCCAGCTACATTACAGCCGCGCTGATGCCCGATGAAACCTTCTCCGTCGGCTTCAATCAAGACGGTGATAAATTCTTCGATGAAACCGACTACGCGCGTGAGCTGTCCGATCTGCTCGGTATTCGCAACATCAAAAAGATCATCACGCCGGAGGAATGCTTTGCAGCCTTCTCCGATATTCAATATCACATGGATGAGCCGCAATCCAACCCCTCCTCCGTTCCGTTGTATTTCCTTGCGAAGCTCGCTCGTGAGCACGTCACGGTCGTTTTGTCCGGAGAGGGCGCTGACGAGCTGTTTGCCGGATACGATTGGTATGCCGATACCAAGGAGGTCCGCACCTTCAAGCGCATCGTGCCATCCTGTATCCGCCGCACACTCGCGTCCCTCGTCCGACCGCTCCCCCCCTTCAAGGGCAGAAGCTTTCTGCTGCGCGCCTCCGGCCGCCCGGAGGACTATTTCATGGGACAGGCACTCGTCTTCTCTGCAGATGAAGCCACGTCGATTCTCCAGCCTGCATACAAGCATGGGCCAACAGCCGATGAGATCGTTGCCGGCGTCTATGCAAGAATCAAGGACCGCGATGAGCTGACGAAAAAACAATTCCTCGATATGCATCTGTGGCTGCCGGGCGACATTCTGCTCAAGGCAGATAAGATGAGTATGGCACACTCTCTGGAGCTGCGGGTCCCATTCCTTGACAAGCACGTCATGGAACAGGCAGAGCGCATTCCCGCCGAATATAAGGTCAATGACATCGATACCAAATACGTTCTAAGACAGGCCGCAAACCGCACGCTGCCGGAGGCGTGGGCCAATCGCAAGAAGGCGGGATTCCCGACACCGATCCGCCATTGGCTGCGTAAGGAGCCCTTCTACCGGCACGTCAAGGCATACTTCGACGCCCCCTATGCGGCAGAGTTCTTTGATACAGCCGCACTGCACACCCTGCTCGATGACCACTATGCAGGCCGTGCCAACAACGGACGCAAGATTTGGACGGTCTTCACCTTCCTTGTTTGGTATGAACGGTTCTTCGTTCTGGAGGCCTAAAATATAATCTCTGTCGGAGGATATTTCTATGACAACGAAAGCCATCATCCCCGTTCTTATCGGCGCAGACCTCAACTGCTACAACGTAGCACGCGCCTTTCATGAAGCATACGGAGTCATCTCTGAGGCATTCGGCCGATACGAGATCTCCGCAACCCTTGCATCGAAGATCATTCGCTTTCACCGTGTGCCGATGCTCGACTCAGATTCCGTCTTCCTCGAAGAAATGAACCGTTTTGCACAAGAGCATCAAAACGACGATACCCTGCTCATCCTCATCGGATGCACAGACGATTATGCCAATCTGATCGCGCGGAGCCGCGATGCCCTTGGCGATCGCTTCGTTATTCCCTACAACCCGCAGGCACTCATGGATGAGTTCCAATCCAAGGAGCGCTTTTACTGCTGCTGCGACAAGCACGGCATCCTGTACCCAAAGACGGTGATCGTCAGAGACTGCACCGCGCGGTCCGCATCCGATTATACCGAGGAAATGCTCGGTTTTTCCTATCCGATCATCGTCAAGCCCTCCAACAGCGTCGTTTATTGGAAGCATCCCTTCGACGGTATGAATAAGGTCTACGTTTCTGACAGCCCTGCACGCACAAAGGAGATCCTCGACACAATCTTTGCATCCGGCTATGATGATTCCGTAATCCTGCAGGACAGAATTCCGGGCAACGATGCGGGTATGTACGTTCTGACTGCATATTGCTCCCGCAAGGCTAAGGTGCGTATGATGTGTCTTGGTCACGTGCTTTTGGAGGAACATACACCCAAGGGACGCGGCAATCATGCCGCGATCATCACTGAATACAAGCCGGAGATCTGTGAGCCGATCCGTGCCTTTCTTGAGGACATCGGATACGTCGGATACGCCAACTTCGACATCAAATATGATCCGCGTGACGGCACCTACCGCGCTTTTGAGATCAATCTGCGCCAAGGCCGCTCCAATTACTATGTTACCGCGGCCGGTGAAAACATCGCGCGATACATCGTGGAGGACTATACTGCAGACAACGATACGGACAGTTTCCACCTTTGCAGCAACGAGATCCTGTGGACGTCCGTTCCGCGCCGGATCGTATACCGATATACCGGTGATAAGGCTCTGACAGACCGCGCCCGCGCCCTCGTGCGCGAAAAGAAGGCACATACCTCCGTTTGGTATGCGCACGATCTGCGCGGCAATCTCCGCCGTTTCTTCTACGTAGCCGCAGCACAATTCCGCCACTTCAAAAAATACCGTATCTACTGTAAGGACAACGATTCCCAATGACAGAGAACAACACGAAAAAAGCTCCCGTCCTCGGCATTCTGGGCGGGCTCGGCCCAATGGCAACCGCATACTTCTATGAGCTTTTGATTGCTCATACAAAGGCGGCGTGTGATCAGGATCACATTGACATCCTCATCAACAGCCATGCAACGACGCCCGATCGAACCGCCTATATCACAGGAAAATCCGAGGAAAACCCACTGAGCGTCATGATTGAGGACCTGCACCGTCTGAAGATCTACGGAGCGGATCTGGTTGCTATTCCGTGCAATACGGCGCACTATTTCTACGATAGGCTGAAGGCATCCACCGACCTTCCGATTCTTAATATTATGCAGGAAACAGCCGCAAAGCTGGCATCGCTTGGTGTCCGGCGCGCAGGCATCCTTGCCACAGACGGCACCATCGTATCGGGCACCTATGACCGATACCTCACAGCATACGGAATCGAATGTATTCGTCCCCGCGCACAAGACCAGAACACGGTCATGCGCATCATCTACGATGAGATTAAGAACGGAAAAACGCCGGATGTCACCGCGTTTCTTACCGTATGCGAGCACCTGCGTGCAGAGGGCGCACAAATGCTCATCCTCGGCTGTACAGAGCTTTCCCTCATCAAGAAGCATCATCCGCTGCCGCCCTGCTTTATCGATTCGCTGGACGTGCTTGCGGCTGCCACAATTGAGGCCTGCGGAAAAACACCTGTAGGCTTTGACTTCCATGCCCCTGCATCGGAGCGTCTGTTATGAAAATTACAGAACTTCTTTTCGAGTCTGCAATCTCCTACACTGCCAGCCACGAGAACCTCGGTGTCTGGGATGAAACAGACCTTACAGCACTCGTGTACGATTCCCGCCGTGCCGCAAACGACACCGCATTTCTATGCCTTCCGGGTGCACGGACAGACGGCCACGATTATGCCTCTGCCGCTTATGCTTCCGGATGCCGCATCTTTTTCTGTGAGCGCTCCCTTTCGCTTCCGGACGATGCCCTCCAGCTTCTGACGCCCGATACGCGCGCGGCACTTCCTGCCCTGTCCGATGCGTTTTTCGGCCACCCGCAGAAGGAGCTCTGCATCATCGGCATCACCGGCACAAAAGGAAAAACAACCACTGCAAATCTGATTGCATCTGCCGCAACGGCGGCAGGTCTTCCGACAGGTACCATTGGAACGATCGGCATCACATACGGCGATACCACCCTCCCGACAGTCAACTCCACGCCGGAGAGTTACGAAATCCATCGCGCCTTCCGTGCGATGGCAGACGCAGGTATCCGCGCTGTTGCAATGGAGGTCTCCTCCCTTGCATTGGTGCGCCATCGCGTAGACGGAATTCGATTCGACATCGGAGTGTTCACAAACCTCTCCGAGGACCATATCAGTCCAATTGAGCATCCGAATTTCAATGAGTATAAGCAAGCAAAGCTCCGCCTGTTTTCGATGTGCCGCTTCGCCGTGATCGCATCGGACGATGCGCACAGTGCGGACTTCATGCAGGCCTGCACCTGCCCCTATGAAACGTATGGCTTCGCACACGATGCCGATCACAGAGCCTCTGACGTTCAGCCCTGGAAATCGGACAACGCGCTCGGCATCTGCTTTACCATGCACCGCGCACCGCGCATCCTCTGTGCCGGTGAGCCAGCGACGCACGAGATGCAGCTTAAGCTGCCCGGGCTCTTTAATGCACACAATGCAGTTTGTGCCGCGGCAGTACTTCGTCGGCTCGGTTTGAGCGATGCCCTGACGGCACCTGCGCTCGCCGCTGCCACCGTCCCTGGACGCGTGGAGGTCCTCGATGTATTTGAGGACTGCACGGTGATCCTCGACTATGCACACAATGAAATGTCCATGCGCTCTCTGCTCCAGACGGTCCGTGCATACAAGCCGCGCCGTATTCTTTGCGTTTTCGGCTCCATCGGTGATCGCGCACAGAACCGCCGCCGTGAGCTTGCAGAGGTTACGGGAGATCTTGCCGATTACGCCATCGTAACAACGGACAACCCCGGCTATGAGGATCCCGATGCCATTACCGCGCAGATCGCATCGTACTATACCCCCGATATGTGCCCGCATATCGTCATCACGGATCGCCGCACAGCCGTGCTGCACGCACTGTCCATAGCACAACCGGGCGACGTCCTTCTTTTCTGCGGCAAGGGACACGAAACGTATCAGCTTGTCCGCGGTATGCATATCCCGTTTTCCGAGAAGGAAATCATCACGGAATTCGCACGGGAGCACGGAAGAAGCATTGCCGCCATACAAAGCACGGTACCGCCGTCTGTTCGTAGAACCGAGCACGTCTGATGAACAGATTCCCATGAAGCAAATGTGTTCGTTACCATTTCACATAACCTCGTTTCATTATCGCAAGGAGTATACAACATGACAAAGATCGATATCATTTCCGGCTTCCTTGGAGCCGGAAAAACCACTCTTATCAAAAAACTGATTGCAGAAAGCTACAAGGGAGAAAAGCTCGTCCTTGTGGAAAACGAATTCGGTGAGATCGGCATTGACGGCGGTTTCATGCGCGATGCCGGAATCGAGATCTCTGAGATTAATTCCGGATGTATCTGCTGCTCGCTCGTCGGTGATTTCCGCGAAGCGCTGGCCGCAGTCGTTGCGCAGTATGCTCCGGACCGCATCATCATTGAGCCGTCCGGCGTAGGAAAGCTGTCCGACGTCATCAGTGCCGCACAAGGCGCCGATACACAGGGCCGTGCTCAGCTGAACAGCTTTGCCGCTGTTGTCGATGCAACGAAAGCCAAAATGTATATGAAGAACTTCGGTGAATTTTTCAACGACCAGATTGAACATGCCGGCACCATCATTCTTTCCAGAACGCAGAAGCTCGACGACAGCAAGCTGGAGGCCGTTGTTGCCCTCATCAGAGAGCACAATCCGGACGCAGTGATCATCACGACGCCGTGGGATATACTGTCCGGCGATACCATCCGCAGCGCACTTGAAAAGACCAACGATTTCACCGCAAGCCTGATGGAAGAAGCGCGCGAGGCTGCACACCATCATCACAAGCATCACCACCACGATCACGACGAGGAGTGCTGCTGCCACGAGCACGAGCATCACCACCACGACCACGACGAGGAGTGCTGCTGCCACGAGCATGAGCATCACCACCACGATCACGACGAGGAATGCTGCTGCCACGAGCATGAGCATCACCACCACGACCACGACGAGGAGTGCTGCTGCCACGAGCATCACCACCACGATCACGACGAGGAATGCTGCTGCCATGAGCACGAGCATCACCATCACGATGAGAAGTGCTGCTGCCATGAGCACCATCATGCCGATGAGGTTTTTGTGAATTGGGGCCGTGAGACGCCCAAGAAGTTCGATCGCAGCACCATCAATACAATTCTTGCGGAGCTTGCGCGCGAGGACTGCAAATGCGGCGTGATTCTGCGCGCCAAGGGTATCCTTCCGGCAACGGACGGCACATGGATGCAGTTCGACCTCACTCCCGGTGAATACGAGATCCGCGATGGCTCTCCGTCCTACACCGGCCTGCTCTGTGTTATCGGCACGCATCTGGATGAGAAACAGCTTACCGCCTTATTTGGCCTGTAAAAGGAGGCAGAAACGTGTCTAACCGAGAAGCTCCGATTTTTATTTTCAACGGCCTTTTGGAATCCGGAAAAACGATGATGATCGCCCGCTTCCTGCAGAATCCGCAAATCACGCCGGACAAACGCGTATTGCTGATTCTCTGCGAGGAGGGTATGGAAGAAATCGACGATGCCCTGCTTCTTGCCAAAAACGTATCTACCGTGATCCTGGAAAATGAGGCAGACTACACCCAAGCACTTTTCTCCGATCTTGAGAAAAAATACACGCCGGATCTCGTTGTAATTGAATACAACGGTATGTGGCGCGGCACGCGCCCTGTGGAAACGATCTATCCCGCTGGCTGGCAAATCGTTGAGATCATGTCCTGCATAGATTCCACAACCTTTGAGTCGTATTCCAAAAATATGCGTGCAATCATGATCGAGCATTACCGGATCGCAGACGTTGTCGTTTTCAACCGTTTCACAGACAATATGGACAAATTTGCGTTCCGAAGCCTGGTCAAGGCAGCGAACATGAATATTCAGGTCGTTTACGAATACGCAGACGGACATATCGATACCGCATTCGATGCATCCCCCTTCGATCTTACACAGGATGAAATCGACATTCCGGACGGGGATTTCGGCGCGTTCTACTTTGACGTCATGGACCATGCGGACAAATACGACGGCAAAACCGTCACGCTCCGCGCGCTCACCCTGAAGCTGCAGGGAACAAAAATGCCCGGATTTTTGGTAGGCAGATTTGCTATGACCTGTTGTGAAAACGACATCCAGTTCCTGTCCGTATATTGCCGCAACAATATGAAGTTCAAAAACAAAGCCTGGTACACAGTACGCGCACGCGTCGTCTGTGTCGATGCCGCAATCTATGGGGAGCCGTCAGGCGGAGTCCTTCCCGCATTGGAAGTGCTCACGCTGACTCCCGCAGAAAAGCCAGAACAGGAAATCGTCACCTTCTGATCTGCCCGTTTGTAAAGGAAATGAAATTCATGCTGAAAAAGCCCGAATCCCGCAAAACGCTTACCCTTCTGCATTCCAATGATATGCACGGCGATTTTCTGCCGGAAAAGCTCGACGATCGGCTCATCGGAGGAGTTTCGCGCCTTTCCGGATATATTCGCCGTGTTCGTGCGCAGGAAAAATCCGTCCTGTATGCCATTGCCGGCGATATGTTCCGCGGTTCAGTCATCGACAGCGAGTATCGCGGCATCTCCACGATCGAGATAATGAATATGCTGACACCCGACGTTGTCACCGTCGGCAATCATGAGGTCGACTACGGGATCGGGCATCTCTTGTTTCTCGAAAAATGCGCCCGTTTTCCCATTATCAATGCAAATCTCTATCTGACGACAAATCAGATCCGCCTGTTCCGCAGCCATTATATTGCAGAGATCGGCGGACTCAGAGTCATGTTTATCGGTGTCCTGACCGAGGAGGTTTTGGCACAGGCACGCCAGGAGCACCTCATCGGTGCGTTCGTTGACGTCAAAGAGGCCGCTGCCGAGATCGGAAAGATCTGCAACGCGCACCGCACAGAGGACGTCGATCTGACCGTTCTTCTGACACACATCGGCTTTGAGGAGGATTGCCGTTTAGCATCCTTACTGGATCCGGATTGGCATATAGACCTCATCATCGGCGGTCACAGTCACACACATTTGACAAAGCCGCACGTTGTAGCAGGAATTCCAATCGTACAGGCCGCTTGCGGCACCGATCAGATCGGCCGCTTCGATTTGGAGTTTGACGAAAACGGACTCATACCGGAGAGCATCCGCTGGACCATTGTTCCCATTGACGACAGCCATTGCCCGCGCGACTGTGCCTTAGAGGAGGTCCTTGACCGCTACAGATTGGAAACCGAGGCAAAATACGACCGATATATCACGCGCTTTGCAGACACCTATACGCATCCCTCCCGAAATGAAGAAACGCAGCTCGGCAAATTATTTGCCGACGTTCTGCGTGATTCTCTGGGACTTGATATCATGCTGCTTGCATCCGGAAGTCTGCGCCAGCCTCAGCTCGGTCCATTGGTTGACCGCCGTGCACTAACACAAATGTTTCCGTTCCACGATCCCATTCATCGCATTTCCGTCACAGGCGCACAGCTCAAAAATATGCTTGCATATCTGTATCGGCCCGAGGACTCCATACAAGGCCGCAGAGAGCATTATCAGCTCTCCTCCGGACTGCACGTTACGATATCCGCTTCACGCGGCACACTCCTCTCCGCTGAATATCACGGTGCCCCCATTGACGACAATGCGTATTTCCGCGTTGGTCTGCAGGGCTTCCATTATCAGAATATGGAGGCCTTTTTCGGCATCACGGAGGATGAGGTCAGCCGCAACGCACCGACACGCATCGTTGCTACGGACTGCATGGACGTTTTGGAAGAAAATCTCAGCCGCAAAGAGCTTGTCACCTGCCCGACCGACACAAGATACAATATCGTTTCGTAACGCCAAATACACTTTTCCGTCCGAGCCCATTGACATTTCCCACGATTTGTGGTATACTTATTGTTGATGCGCGGGTATGGCGGAATTGGCAGACGCGCCGGATTTAGGATCCGGTGAGCAATCGT
>JAGBZV010000185.1 GCA_017628075.1 Clostridia bacterium | reverse complement strand
TCTTTCACCGAACAGCTGGGTGATGAGGCGTGCATAAGAGGTTTCAGCACAACCTGCGCAGGAGCCGGAGAACTCAAGCAGCGGCTGCTTGAACTGGGATCCCTTGACAGTTGCGTTGATAAGCTCCTTCTTCTCGGAAACGTTTGCAACGGTCCAGTCGAATGCTTCCTGCTGTGCAGCTTCCTCTGCCTGAGGAACCATTGCAATTGCAGTCTTGGGAGCTGCGATCTTTGCAGCTTCCTTTGCTGCCTTCTTGGGATCGTCCGGATACTGCTCGTTTGCAGCTGCGGTCGCATCCTTGAGTGCCTTTGCGGTTACAGGGCAAGCCTTAACGCAGAGGGTACAGCCCATACAGTCGAGGGGGCTGATGGACATGGTGAACTTGTAGTTGGTCTTGACGACGGGCTTTGCGGTGAACTTGGTGACAGCCGGTGCTGCTGCAGCCTCCTCCTCCGTCAGAGCGAACGGACGGATTGCTGCGTGCGGGCAAACGAATGCACAGTTGTTACACTGGATACAGTTTTCCGGATACCAAGCGGGAACCATAACAGCAACGCCGCGCTTCTCGTATGCAGCAGAGCCCTGCGGGAACTGACCGTCAGCATACTTCTCGAATGCGGAAACGGGGAGGCTGTCACCTGCCATTGCGCCGACGGGCTCAACGACGTTGTTAACGAAGTCGATCAGGTCTGCACGCTCGCCGGTGTGCGCTGCCTTCGGAGCGTCTGCACCTGCATCCTTCCAGGAAGCGGGAACGTCGATCTTCACGAATGCGTCTGCGCCTGCGTCAATTGCGGCATAGTTGAGGTCAACCATTGCCTGTCCCTTCTTGATATAGGACTTGTATGCCATCTTCTTCATGTATTCGATGGCATCGGCAGCAGGAAGGATGTTTGCCAGAGCAAAGAATGCAGACTGGAGAACGGTGTTCTTAACCTTCGCGTTGCCGATCTGGTTGGTAGCGATAGAGGTCGCGTTGATGGTATAGAAGTTGACGTCGTTGTTTGCGATATAGGACTTGACAGAAGCGGGCAGATGCTCATCAAGCTCCTCAGCGCTCCACTGGCAGTCAAGCAGGAAGGTACCGCCCGGCTTGATGTCGGAAACCATGTCGTACTTGTTGAGGTAGGACTGGTTGTGGCATGCAACGAAGTTTGCCTTGTTGATATAGTACGGGCTCTTGATAGGCTTATCACCGAAGCGGAGGTGAGAAATGGTGATACCGCCGGTCTTCTTGGAGTCGTACTGGAAGTATGCCTGGATATACTTGTCGGTGTGGTCACCGATGATCTTGATGGAGTTCTTGTTTGCACCAACAGTACCGTCGCCGCCCAGACCCCAGAACTTGCAGGAGATCGTGCCTTCAGCAGCGGTATCGGGAGCGGGCTTCTCATCAAGAGAAAGACCGGTAACATCGTCAACGATACCAATGGTAAAGTTGTTCTTGGGAGCCTCAAGGGTGAGATTCTCGAAGGTTGCGAAGATGGATGCCGGCGTGGTATCCTTGGAGCCGAGGCCGTAGCGTCCGCCAACGATGGTTGCCTTTACGCCGCCCTGTGCAAGTGCGGTAACAACGTCGAGGTACAGCGGCTCACCAAGGGAACCGGGTTCCTTGGTTCTGTCGAGAACTGCAATCTTCTTAGCGGTTGCGGGAATCGCTTCGATGAGCTTCTCTGCGACGAAGGGTCTGTAGAGGCGAACCTTGACAAGACCGACCTTCTCGCCGTGCGCGTTCATGTAGTCGATAACTTCCTCGCAGACGTCACAGACAGAGCCCATTGCGATGATAACGCGGTCTGCATCTGCTGCACCGTAGTAGTTGAACAGCTTGTAGTCCGTACCGATCTTGGCATTGACCTTGTCCATGTATTCTTCGACAACAGCGGGAAGAGCGTCGTAGAACTTGTTGCAAGCCTCTCTGTGCTGGAAGAAAATGTCGCCGTTTTCAGCGGAGCCGCGGAGAGCGGGATGCTCAGGGTTCAGTGCGTGTGCACGGAATGCAGCAACTGCATCCATATCGGTCATTTCGCGCAGATCGTCGAAATCCCATGCCTCAATCTTCTGAATCTCGTGAGAGGTTCTGAAGCCGTCGAAGAAGTTGATGAACGGAACGCGGCCCTTGATTGCTGCCAGGTGACAGACAGCACCGAGGTCCATGACCTCCTGCGGGTTGGATCCGGCCATCATTGCAAAACCGGTCTGACGGCAAGCGTAAACGTCAGAGTGGTCACCGAAGATGTTCAGTGCGTGAGATGCAACGCAGCGTGCGGAAACGTGGAAAACGGAAGGAAGCAGTTCACCTGCGATCTTGTACATATTCGGGATCATCAGAAGAAGACCCTGAGATGCAGTATAGGTGGTGGTCAGTGCACCTGCTGCCAGAGAACCGTGAACGGTACCTGCTGCGCCGGCTTCGGACTGCATTTCGACAACTCTTACCTGAGTGCCGAAGATGTTCTTAAGACCCTGTGCGGACCACTGGTCAACGTAGTCTGCCATAGGGGAGGACGGTGTGATCGGGTAAATGCCTGCAACCTCAGTAAACGCGTAGCTTACGTGAGCGGCAGCCTGGTTACCGTCCATGGATATTTTCTTTCTTGCCATGTGAGTGTATCCTCCTAATAATTTTTCAGAATAAATATCTGTTGAAAATCAGCAGCAAATAATTATCCGGATTCTTATATATTGTATCACATTTTCTTCCGATTGTAAAGGGAAAAATGAGATTTTCTTTTGGAAAAAAAGGATTTTGGTGAAATATTTATCAATTTTCTCCTTTTTCGATTTTCTTATCGATGAGATGCAATGAAATCCGCCACCGGTGTCGGGTCCTCAAGGCTGTGTGGATGATGGTCGCAGTTTTCCTTTACGATTTCCAGATAGTCGTACCCGGCGGAATACAGCGCATCGCACAGCCGTCTGCCGTTTCTCCGGAAATCAACGGTTCTGTCCGCCGCTCCCGCAACCACAACGACCGGAATACCGGTATGAATCAGCGTATAGAGTCTGTCCACGGGCTGCAGATGCTCCTGTGCAAACATCTCCTCGCGCGTCATTTTATACTGAGCCAGGCACTCTGCGGAGCACGGTGCGTACCCGGTATCCGCAAAGCGTTCGTCACACGGCCAGTCACGCATATCGAGCACCGGTGCATCCAGATACAGCGTTGAAACGCTCTCCGGATACGCGCAGGCGTAGTTGAAGGCATACAGCCCTCCCACGGAGAATCCGAACATATCACATTTTGCATTCAGCCCGAACGCCGGCACGACGAACCGATAAAAATCATGCATCAGTCCAATCGCCTCCGGTGAGCCGTACATATACGAAACCGTATAATATACCAACGCCCAGCCGCGGTGCAGAAGCTCTGCATCCACCATATCGAACGCCCCCAGATATTCCGTGCGCCAAACCCATGCGCCGTCGCCGCGCGGTGTCTTCGGCAAAATCACGATACCGGTACGTCCGGCAAAGGAAAAGTCGTAGCGATCATAGCCGCGATAGTCTGCTTTAACATACTCCGTAATCATCTTGATACATCTCCCTGTCTTTTGGTTTGTTTGTTTATTTATTTGTTTATTATTACACGGACGCGATGCCGTCCGCTGTATCCGCGTCGAGCAGACGAAGATACGCACGAAATGCGCTTGGCACGGAATATCGCTCCAAAATCTCCTTGGGCGTTTCCCACAGAAATGCATCTGAGGTGCCCTGCGTTTCGCACAGGTATCCCGTCATGTGCCATTCAATATGCGTGAAAATGTGCTTTGCGGGCGCGATGGGCGCGACGCTCAGCGCCGTGATCCCCCACCTCGCAAGGATGTCTGACACACCGTCGGCTCCGATTTCCTCATCCACACCCGGAAATTCCCACAGGCCGGAGAGCAGTCCCATCTCCGGTCTGCGGCGGATGGCGTATCGGCCCTCGTGTCTGAGCATAAAGATCGTTCTGTTTTCCACCGTTCTTGCACGGCGCGGCGGCTTTTTCGGGAATTCAGTTTCTCTGCCCTCTGCATGAGCGAGGCACGTCGAGGCAAGGGGACATTCCGTGCAATGCGGCGCGCCGCCCGGGACACACACCACAGCGCCAAGCTCCATCAGCGCCTGCGTCATCATCGCAGCCTCATCCGGCGTTTGCGGATACATCGCGGCAAGCGCAGCGGTTACCCTGTCCTTTGTGGCTTGCTTCGTAATATCCATACCGTTGGCACACAGCCGCGTCACCACACGCAGAACGTTGCCGTCAACCGCAGGTGTCGGAAGTCCGAATGCGATTGAGCCGATCGCTCCCGCAGTATACGCACCAACGCCGGGAAGCGTAAGCAGCGCCGCGTGATCGGCAGGAAGCTCCCCGCCAAAATCACGCATCAGCATCACAGCCGCACGTTTCAGATTCCTGGCACGGCTGTAATAGCCAAGCCCCTGCCATACCTTATTGAGCTGATCGTCATCCGCCTCCGATAGTGCGGCTACCGTCGGAAACGCCGCAAGAAACCGTGCGTAGTAACCGCGCACCGCCTCCACGCGCGTCTGCTGAAGCATGATCTCTGAGATCCACACGTGGTAGGGTGTCGGATCCCGCCGCCACGGAAGATCGCGTGCAGCCCCCTGATACCAATATAAAAGCGGCGCCGTGATATCGTTCAGTTGTTCAAAATCGTTCATGAATCACCCCACGCCTGCGCCTTGCAGGTCTTTTATCCAAGCGGCAGCGCACCGCCCGGCACAGCCGCATTTATCGTGTTCATTATACCGCAGACCGAAGCTTTTGTCAAGACATAATACGCACCGCATCCGTTTTTTTCCATTTTCTGAAAATATTATGGGTTGCTTTCCGCATCAGTTTCCTGTATAATAGAAACCGGGCGCCCCCACAACCATCCGATTTCCGAGAAAGGAGGAAGCTTGAAAGATACATCTTTCAAACGCGTTTTGTGACTTTCGCCCCGAAGCGGCGGCGATTTTGCTTTGCAAAACCAATCCCAATTCCACAAGAAAGGAAGCTTTCGCAGAGCGAAAGCTATGGTCATATACATGAAACATACGATGAAACATACGATCAAGCATACCATCCGACGACGCTTTTTCACCGTCCTGCTTACCCTGCTGCTTCTGATTCCGGCAGCAGCGCTCCCCGCGTATGCCGCAGCCGGTGGGAGCAGCCCCCCAAAATACGGCACCGTTCCCGTGTATATCAACGGTGCAAGATTCTCACACGATGCCTACATCATTGAAAACGGCGTTACTTATCTTCCGCTGCGCGCACTCGCAGAAGCACTCCTGACCAATCCCAAAATCCGTTGGGACAGTGCCCGCTCACGCGCAGAGGTCCGGACCGCATCCTTGACGCTGACCGCCGAGCCAGGCTCCATTTATATCACCGCAAACGGACGGTATCTTGCCCTCTCCGGGCTGTGGCCTGCACAAACCACGCTTGAGAACGGAGTCACGTACGTCCCCGTACGAACAGCCGTACGCGCCATGGGCGGCGAGGTATCCTGGAACGCGGCGGGGCGCTGCGTGGAGATTACCGCAAACGCCGCGCCTCTGGTACACGGTGATCGCTTCTACGATGCAGGTACGCTGTATTGGCTGTCACGGATCATCTATGCGGAGGCAGGCGATCAATCTCTGCGCGGACAGCTTGCCGTCGGTGCCGTCGTCATGAACCGCGTGCGGTCCGATTCCTTCCCGAATACCGTCTACGGCGTTATTTTCGACCGGAAGTGGGGCGTACAGTTTACCCCGACCGCAAACGGTGCAATCTATAAAACACCCTCGGCACAGAGCATCATTGCGGCGAAGCTCGTTATGGACGGCTGCCGGATCTCCGAGCAGGCGATGTACTTTTTGGATCCGACGCTCGCAACGAACGATTGGATCGTGCACAACCGCCCCGCCCTGTTCTCTATCGGCTGTCATGACTTTTATTCGTAAAAAAGCAGCGGACCTGCCTCTCAAAAGCAGGTCCGCCGTATTTTATTCTGCGCGGTATTTTCTGCGCAAAACCACCTTGACAAGCACGCTCCAGACGAGAACCGTTGCCGCAAGCAAAACGAGCAGCAGCAGATCGGCTGGTGCAAGCGGGCAGGTACGGAAGAGTGCACCGCCGAAATAGATCATAAAAAGCTGTGCAGCAATGATAAACGTAAAGATCACCAAAAACGCGCGATTGCGAGAAAGCCCGTTGAACGGATTGATATGCGCTGTACGCGCGGATACGGAATTTGCGATATCCGCAAAGATAAACAGCGCAAAGAACGCACCGAGAAAATGCACAGGATCCTCGTAGAACGAAAAGTGCTCCCGCATACGCTCGCTGTGCATAAACCACAGGCACAAGGCAAGCAGGTAACTGCCCATCCAGGCAATTCTGCGTACCATGTAGCCGTTCATGATCGGCTCTCCGTGCCGCTTGGGCTTCTCCTTCATCGTTTCCTCAGACGGCATTTCGCCCGCAAACGCAAGCGAACCGAGGGTGTCCATGATCAGATTGATCCACAGCATCTGCAACACCGTCACCGGTGCATCCACACCGATCAGCGGACAGAGAAGCGAGATACCGACCGCGAGAAGGTTGGTCGTCATCTGGAACATAATGAATTTGCGGATGCTCTTGAAAATGGTGCGCCCGTACTGTACTGCGCGACAGATCGACGCGATGTTGTCGTCAAGGATCACAATATCCCCCGCCTCCTGCGCGACCTCCGTTCCGCCGCCAAGTGCAAATCCCACGTCTGCGCAGCGCAGCGCAGGTGCGTCATTGACACCGTCCCCCGTCATGCCGACGACGTATCCCGCCTCCTGTGCCGCACGGACGAGCCGGCTTTTGTCACGGGGAAGCGCACGCGCCAGAACGCGCAGCGCAGGCAGGGCCGCACGCACCTGTGCGTCATCCATGCCGGCAAGCATATCCGAGGTCAGAACAGCGCCGGGAGAAGCATTCCTGCGATCAAAAATTCCCGCCTCCTCCGCAATGGCAGATGCCGTTTCCGCGCTGTCGCCGGTAATCATCACCACACCGATCCCGGCGTTGTGCAAGCGCGCAACGGCATCCCGTGCCTCCGGGCGAAGATCGTCGCGCACACAGACCAGACAAAGAAAGCAGCGCTCCCCACCGCGCTCCACGCAGACAGCAAGTATCCGGCCGGCGCGTGACGCCATTTGACGAACGTATGCCTCTGCCGCCGTCCGATCGAACGTACCGCGACCGCCGTCCGACGTCATACACCGCGTCACACCGCGCAGTACGACCTCCGGTGCCCCCTTGACGTAGACTTCATTTCCCACGCGCACCTGCGCACATTTCCTTGCGGAATCGAATGGGATACGGTCACAGACGGTATCCGCCGCAGGAAGCCCGGCCGGCAGACGTCCGCCCTCCGTTACTGCATCCAGTAAGGCCCGATCCGCCGCATTTCCTCCAACGGCACGCCGTACGCCGCCCACGAGCGCAAGGCGGCTCTGCGTATTGTACACACAGCTGATGTCAAAGCAGCGTGCCGCAGACGGCGCACGGCGATGAAGCTCCTCCCACGTACCGTACACGCCGTCCTGCATCCAGATCTCGGAAAGCGTCGGCACCCCCACGGTCAGCGTGCCCGTTTTGTCGCAGAACAAAAGGTCCATCGAGCCGGCTGTTTCAATGCCGACGGGCTTGCGCACGAGCACGCGATCCCGCTGCATTCTGCGAATATTGGCAGACAGCACGACGGAGATCATCATCGGGAGCCCCTCCGGAACGGCCATGACGATGGTCGTCACCCCCAGCGTCAGCGCATGAAGAAGCGACGAGAGCACGAATGCACGGTCCCCAAGAAGCAGCGCCGTTCCGGCCAGACTGCATCCGGCGTCCAGGAAAAAGGTATTAAACAGATACGAAAGCGCAACACCGCCCGCGGCAATATAACCGACGCGCGACATCTGTCCCGCAAGCACGGAAAGACGGTTTTTCAGCGGACTTTCTCTGCCGTCTGTCTGCAGCTCCGCCGTCAAGGTTCCGTATACCGTACCCGCGCCCACGCGGCAGATCTGCATCATCCCCTCTCCCCACGTTACCACAGCACCGCGAAACAAAAGGCGCGCATCGTCCATGTGCCAAAGTCCATCATGTATCTCCGGAAGCACGCTCTGTGCCAGCCGCTCAACCTCCCGCGCCTCTCCGTTGAGCGCCGCCTGAGAAATGCGCAGATGCCCGGACATAAGCACGCCGTCTGCGGGAATACGGTCCCCCGCGCCAACGTAAACGAGGTCGCCCACGACGAGGCCGTCAATGGGAATCACCATATCCTCTCCACTGCGGCGCACGCGGCACATCGTCCGCTGTGCATCTGCCTGCAAGCGGGCAAAGGCCCTTTCCCCGCCGCGCTCAGACAAGGCCGAAATAAACGCCGCGCCAAAGACCGCCGCCGCAATTCCGACCGTTTCCAGCACGTCAAAGGTCTTACTCAAAAACAGACAGTTGATCAACAGCGCTCCAAGCAAAATTCGGATGATCGGATCGGAAAACTCCGATAAAAAGCTCCGCAAAAACGACCGTCCCGCACGTACCGGAAGCGCGTTGGTCCCAAATTCCGCGCGCCGCTTTTCCACCTCCTCAGCACAAAGCCCCTGTCCTCTCGTCCGCTCCAAGCGCATACCATCGTCCTCTCTTTTCCGTTTTGGGACAATCCTATGCGCACGAAACGAAAAAAATGCGCCGCACAGGAGAACCCTGTGCGGCGCACGGTCTTTTATCAAATTACTTGACCTCGACTGCGTTCTTCTCAATGAACTCCAGAACGAGATCATAGGTAGCAGAGCGGCGGATAGAATCCTCGTCGGCAACAGCAAGCAGCTCAGCCTCCGTCTTGTATCCGTAGTACTTCATCATTTCAGCCTTGACCTCAGCGATCTTTGCCTCGTCCGGAACGATGCTCTCCTTCTGTGCGATTGCAAGAAGCGCCATATCCTGGTTTGCCTGATCGACAGCCTGCTTTGCAAGGCTGTTCTGCAGGGAATCCAGCGTCATGCCGTAGATGGAAGCAAGGGATTCCAGCGTCATACCGTACTGAGAAGCAGTTGCCTGGTAGGAGGACAGATAGTTGTCGTAATACATCTCTGCCTCTCTCTTGGGATACTTGATAAATGTGGTCTTGGAAACGGCTGCTTCCCAAGCCAGATTCTGTCTGATGGCAGTACGCAGGTATTCGGTGTATTCCGCAACGGTCTTGTACTCCTCGCTCGTTGCCTTCTTGACCATTTCATCGGTCAGCGTCTGGGGCTTGACGTTTTCGGTAACGGCGGTAACAGAAATCTTGAAGACGGCTTCCTTTCCGTCGATTTCAGCCTTACCGGTCTTGCCTGCGGGAACTACAAGCGTAACCTCCTTGGTTTCACCGGTAGACATACCGACGAGCGCCGTATCAATTTCCTTGTAGCCGGTGGTGCCCGTGCCAAGAACGATGGTAACAGACTTCTTCGCAAGTGCAGAAGCCTCCACGCCGCCAACGGTTGCGCTCAGGCCAAAGGTAATGCGATTGGTATCAACGGCAGGCTTCTTCGTTTCCTCATCCTTTGCGTTGTTGGTCAGGATGGTATCGATCTGCTTATCGTACTCCTCTTGGATCTTCTCCGTCTTGAGCTCCACTCCCTTATAAGTGCCAAGGGTAAGGTACTCGTCATAGTTATAATCATAGAGGGGACCGTTTTCGCCGCAGGAAACGAGTGCAGAAAGCATCAGCACCGAAACCAGCAGCAGAGTGAGAAATTTCTTCATAATGATAATTCCTTT
>JAGBZV010000184.1 GCA_017628075.1 Clostridia bacterium | reverse complement strand
TTTGCTTTATGGCAATCGGTGATCTTTCGCTTTCCGCAATGTACAATACGTTCGCAACCTTCTATAACAAGCGTCTTGGTTCGGACTACGATATGCCCGATATGTTTGAGCTCGTCGATAACGGCGAGTGGACCATTGATAAGATTGCGGAGCTGTCAAAGGATGTTTATCAGGATCTGAATCTGGACGGCAAGACGGACATCGAATCCGACCTGTTCGGTTATGTAAGCGGCTTTGCCTCCCGCGATACCTATATCTGGGCGTTTGATAATCCGATCTACAGATATAATGACGGGGAACTTTCGCTTGTGCTCTATACTGAAAAGCTTGCTGATATTTACAGTAAGCTGACGGATGTCTTCACTCTGTATTCGGGCATTGAAACCATACCGATTGCTTCCAGTGTAGGAGAAGTTGAAATATTTGTTGAAGGACGTGCGATGTTTATCAACAGTACGTTGGACAGTGCGCTGAGCATGCGCAATATGGAGGACGACTATTCGATCCTGCCGTTTCCGAAATGGGACGAGACACAGAAGAACTACTACACGAAATCATCCGGCGCGCACGATGCACTGGCAGTTCCGATTACGGTCAGAGATTTGGAGAGGGCAGGTACCATTACGGAGGCACTGTGTGCGGAGACCTACAAGATTCTGTTCCCTGCGTACTATGACCTTGCGCTGAAGGTCAAGGGAACGCGCGATGAGGAATCCATCAAGATGCTGGATATGATCGTCGATTCCTGCGTATTTGATTTTGGATATCTTTACGACGGTTGGAAGGGCCTTGCGGTGATGTTGTACCAGCAGCTTACACGCGAAAATAAGAACATCGAATCTGCCTATCGCCGTTACGAGAGGTCTGCCGTTAAGTGGTATAATTCCGTTCTCGAAACATTTGAAAATTATGAAGGATGACCATAAATCATATCTTTATGAAAATATCATATAAAAGAAAAACGATGGGACCGTTCTTGGTCTCATCGTTTCTTTGTTGTGTGCGGCTGCTTTTGGGGAGTCGCTATTGTTTTGGTTATGCGTGTGTTTGCGAGCGCTGCAGCGTTTCGCAAAGTGCGGCGACCGCACCTGCTTCCTCTAATGCAGCACAGGCGAGCGTTGCCTTTTCCGGATTCGAAAAGAGGCCGATCACGGCAGAGCCGGAGCCGGAAAGGAGAACCCGATCCGCATAACGCTGTAAAATATCGCGGCACAGCCGTGCGCCCGGGCGCTGTGGGAGGATTGCTTCCTCAAAGCGGTTATACATAAGGGCGGTGATCCGCGCGGGATCTGCGGAAAGAAGTGCATCTGTGATCGGACGGAATCCGCCGACGGGATCCGTGGGAAGCTGATCGACGAGTCCGTACGCCCAAGGTGTTGGACAGCCCTCTCCGAGAGAAGCGGCTACACAGTACATTTGCGGCATTGGCGGAAGCACCGTCATGCGCTCACCGTAATGCAGACCGAGTGCCGTTGGGATGTCCTGCGAGGCAAGCACACAGAACGGTACGTCAGCTCCGAGCGCGGCTCCGAGCGTCAAGAGATCCGAGCGGGAAAGCGGATCCATCAGCAGATGGTTCAGCGCTGTGAAGACAGCGGCGGCATCGGAGGAGCCTCCGGCAAGTCCGCCGGCAGCGGGAATCCGCTTTTCAATATAGATGTGAAGCTTTGGCGCGGGGATGTCGGGCTGTGTTTCGTGCAGGCGGGAGCAGTAGAGAAGCGCGGCACGCCATGCAAGATTTGTTTCGTCGCAGGGAATGTCGGGATTGGAGCAGGATAAGGAAATATCGGGTGCCCATTCGTCGGCAGATGCAGCGGGATCGTCGGAAAGCGTGACCGTAACGTGGTCGTGTAGCGTGATTGCCTGCATGACTGTTTCGACGGTGTGGTATCCGTTCTCGGCGATTCCTGTAACACCGAGATACAGATTGATTTTCGCGTAAGCGGGAAGTGTGATCGTCGGCATGGTGCAATTCCTTTGCGTGTCGTTTTAGCGCCGCGCGGCGGCGAGAAGTCCGAGAATGCCATTCCGGCGGATATCGACGGAATGAATGGGGCAGAGCTCCTGGCAGCAGAAGCAGCGGATGCAGGCATCCGGCTTGATATGTGCCTTCTTTTTTCCTTTTTTGTCTGTGCGCATTTCAATGGTATGCACGGGGCAGGAGCGCTCACATTCTCCGCACCCGATACAGGTGGAAAGACGGATCGTAGGACGCGGTGCAAACCACGCATAGATCTTGCCGCCAAACAGCTTCGGCAGCCAATGGAGAGGATTCTTGCTTTTCCGTGCGGTATCCGGCGGTGCAAAGTCGCACACGGCAAGTGCCTTCAGGTCACCGCCTGTTATGTGGAGATCAGAAATTTCTGCAGGTGCGAAGCCGCGTGTACGCGCCTCATTTACCATGGGGACCTCACCGATGCAGTTGAGGAGTGCCTCTCCGGCACAGTCAAGCGCAAAGGGATTCCGTGAGGCGAGCAGACAACCCACAGTGCGCGGCGTTCCGCCCGTCGGTCCGTTGCCCTCCATACCCACGATGGCATCGCACAGATCGATCATATCGGTGTGCGCGTGAAGCATCGCGGAGAGGTCTACAATCATGCGGTTGAAATCCGCGTAATCGGGAAAGCGCGCGTGAAATTCGAATTTTGTAAGACCGGGAATACATCCGAAGGTGTTTTTGATCGCGCCGCTCATACGAGTCAGGGAATGGCTCTTGAGCTTGCAGAGATTGATGACGACGTCTGCCTGCGCAATGGGGGTGATGATTTCAAAGCTCTTGCAGGCGCGGCCGTCCTGTGCGGTAAGCGGCTCTGACGTAACGTCGAAGTTCAGGCGGGCACGATGGCCCGCGACGGCATCCTCTATGCCGCAGACGCGGTATACGGCGCGCAGGGCGGGCTCGGTATACGGACCGCCCATGCTTTCTGCGATGACGACCTCGCGGCATTCACAGCCGTCAAGATAGGACAACAAGGCGTCGAGAACCGCAGGATGGGTGGTAGCGGCGTGCTCTGCGGGCTTTTTCATAACGAGATTGGGCTTGATAACGACCGATTTCCCGGAGAAAAACGCCGGTGTGACACCGATTTGCTCCAAAAGGGCGGGGATATGCGCGCAAAGCATATCGGGATCGTACGCGCGGCAGACGGCGAGCGCAACGGGTGCGCTCGGATCAAACGACGGCGCCCGCGTGCTCATGCGTTCGGGGCGGCAGGACCTCTGCCTTCGCTGCGGAGAATTTGAACGAAATTCGCGATGTGCTCAAGTGCTTCCTGAATGTGATTGACGGAGTATGCGTAGGATATGCGAGCAAAGCCCTCACCGCAGGCTCCAAACGCAGAGCCCGGAACGATGGCGACCTTATGCTCATACAAAAGGCGCTCGCAGAATTGCTCGGAGGTCAGACCGAACTTGCCGATGTTCGGGAAGACGTAAAACGCGCCCTCAGGCTCAAAGCATTCGATGCCGACGGAGCGGAGCCCCTCCACGATCAGCTTGCGGCGGCGGTTATATTCTGCCGTCATATATGCAACGTCCTCATCGCCGTTCCGCATTGCCTCCACAGCGGCAAACTGAGAGGTCGTCGGTGCGCACATGATGCCGTACTGGTGAATCTTATAGATCTGGGCGGTCAGAGGTGCGGGGGCGCAGAGGTAGCCAAGGCGCCAGCCGGTCATGGCGTGTGCCTTGGAGAATCCGCTGACGATGATCGTGCGTTCCCACATATCGGGCAGCGTTGCGATGGAAACGTGCTTTTTGCCGTAGGTCTGCTCGGCGTAGATCTCGTCGGAGAGGACGATGATATCCGTGCCGCGGAGAACCTCGGCGATTGCCTCAAGGTCATCACGCTCCATGATGGCACCGGTGGGATTGTTCGGGAAGGGAAGGATGAGTGCTTTGGTTTTCGGCGTGATTGCAGCGCGGAGCGCGTCTGCCGTCAGGCGGAACCGATCCTTTTCATAAGTCGGCAGATAGACGGGGGTGCCGCCTGCCAGCGCGGTAAGGGGGCCGTAGCAGACGAAGGAGGGGGTGGGGACAATGACCTCGTCGCCCGGATCGATGAGTGCGCGCAGCGCAATATCAATAGCCTCTGAGCCGCCGACGGTTACGATGATTTCCTTCTGTGCCTGATAGGACAGGGAGAAGCGGCGTTTTTGATAGCGTGCAATCTCCTCGCGCAGCTCGGACAGGCCGGCGTTTGAGGTGTAGTAGGTTTTCCCCTGCTCCAGAGCGCGGATGCCTGCCTCGCGGATATGCCACGGCGTGACAAAGTCCGGTTGGCCGACGGTGAGGGCAATGACATCGGTCATGTCATTCAGAATATCAAAAAACTTGCGGATACCGGAGGGCTGAATCTCCCGGATCCGTGAGGAAACAATGGATTCGTAGTTCATCACAGGGCACAGATTCCTCTCTCATCCACGGGATCGCGGTGGTATACGGTGTTCTTATCCTTGTACTTGCGCAGAACGAAGTGCGTTGCGGTTGCGGTAATGCCCTCCATGGTTGAAAGCTTGTCTGCGACGAAGACGGCAACCTCCTTCAGCGTTTTTCCTTCGATCATAACGGCAATGTCATAGCCGCCGGACATCAG
>JAGBZV010000183.1 GCA_017628075.1 Clostridia bacterium | reverse complement strand
CCTTTGCTTTGATTGCTTCGTTTGCAGCACTTGCAGCGCGTGCGTTTTCAGCCTGTTCAGCTTCGATTTGCTCCATCATCTTCTTTTCGTCGATACGGGCAAACAGCACGGCTGGATCACCGACGGAATTGCCGGGAACGAGGCCGCCCCAGACGTATTCGCGGTTGTCCGTGCCGATCTGTGTGAAGATGGCGTCTGCGGTTGCAGGCATAAAGGGTACGGTCAGGGAAGCACCAAGACGAATGACCTCAAGGAGATTGTACATCACGGTGCCAAGGCGTGCCGTTTTTGCTTCGTCCTTTGCAAGTACCCACGGTGCGGTTTCGTCGATATACTTGTTTGCACGGGAGTAGAGTGCGAACAGAGCCTCAACGGCGTCTGCGATATGATAGGTTTCCATTTGTGCACAGACGTTTTGATAGGTCTGCTCTGCGCAGATGCGCAGCTCCTCGTCGAGCGCCTCGGGGGCGGTCGGAGCGGGAATGACACCGCCAAAATATTTCTTCGTCATCGTGACGGTACGGTTGACGAGATTTCCGAGATTGTTTGCAAGATCCGCATTGTAGCGCTTGATGAGGTTCTCAATGGTGATGTTTCCGTCGGATGCGTAAGGCATTTCTGCAAGGCAGTAATGACGGACACCGTCAACACCGAACTTCTCGACGAGCTGATCTGCGTAGAGGACGTTGCCCTTGGACTTGGACATCTTGTCGTTTCCGAACATGAACCACGGGTGGCAGAAGACCTTTTTGGGGAGCTCCTCGCCGAGAGCCATGAGGAAAATGGGCCAATAAATGGTGTGGAAGCGCGTGATGTCCTTGCCGATCATATGGACGTCTGCAGGCCAGTATTTGGAGTAGAGCTCGCCCTTTTCATCCACGTCAAAGCCGAGCGCGGTGATATAATTGGTCAGTGCATCCAGCCATACGTAAACGACGTGCTTTTCGTCGAAGGTGACGGGAATACCCCACGTAAAGGAGGTTCTCGATACGCAAAGATCCTGCAGTCCCGGCTTTATAAAGTTGTTAATCATTTCCTTTTTCCGGGATTCCGGCTCGATAAAATCCGGATGCGATTCAATGTAGTCAAGCAGCCTGTCCTGGTAGGCGCTCATGCGGAAGTAGTATGCCTCCTCCTTCTTCTTGGTCATCTGTGCGCCGCAGTCGGGACAGACGCCGCCCTCCTTGGCCTGAGTGTCGGTGAAGAAGGATTCGCAGGGAACGCAGTACCATCCCTCGTATTCGCTCTTGTAGATGTCGCCCTGATCGTAGAATTTTTTGAACATATGCTGGACTGCAGCGACGTGAGAGGGCTTGGTCGTGCGAATGAACTGGTCGTAGGTGGTATTCATCAGATCCCAAAGTCCCTTGATTTCGCCGGATACGTTGTCCACGTACTGTTGCGGGGTAATGTTTGCGTCATTGGCGAGCAGCTCGATCTTCTCACCGTGCTCGTCCGTACCGGTCAGAAAGTATACGTCGTAGCCGAGCATTCGCTTGAAGCGGGCAACGGCGTCGGTCATAATGACCTCATAGGTATTGCCGATATGCGGTTTTCTGGATGCGTAGGCAATGGCTGTGGTGATATAGAATTTTTCGTTTGCGTGTGCGTTCATGATGTGTATTTTCCCTGGTATGCGGGATTCCTTTCTTTGGGATGGAGCATGGGTTATAGGGCGCTGTCCGTGCGGTGTGCACTGCTCTCGCACAGACAGAGATATTCAAACAGCCCGATGGGCAGGACGTACAAAAATGCGGCAACGCCTGCGGTCAGCAGGACGGACAGCGCAAGTGCGGTGAGTAGGGACAGCTGCAGCAGCACGGATTGCAGTACGGTATACCGTGTCATGCTGCGCATAGCAGAAGCGATGGCGCGGAAGGAAAGCTCCGGACGGGTAACGCAGAGATAGGTCAGCGGGGAAAGCAGGGCGCTGAAAAACAGACAGGTGAGCAGCAAGAGCACCGCAGAAAACACCAGCACGGTGGTATAGACGGACGCTGACACTATCCCGCCCAGCCCTGTCAGCGGAAAAAACCGATTTCCAAGCACGACACATACGGCGTATATGAGCCACGGAAGCAGCTGCAGAGGCAAACAGAGCCACGCACGGATGATACTGCGCCCCGAGGTATATACCGAAAATACAACCGTGGGGGGGACACGGCCGCTTCCGTCACCGCGTGAAACACGGATCAGATCGGTACAAAAGGAGATAAAGCCTAAAATCAGCGGCGTGAGAAGCAGATACAGAAGCACGTGCATGACAGTACCCGCAATGCTTGGGATCTCAATAAAGCCGGATGCGATGGAAAGCATACGATCGGACACCGACCACGCTCCCCACAGCAGAAGCATAAGTGCAAAGCCGACGAGAATCACCGTGATCCAATTGGAGGAGTAAAACAGCGCGGTGCGTGCATCTGCACGGATGGTGCGCAGCTGTCTGATGGTGGCGGTGTGACGGGATCTGCTCACAGGATTCTCTCACCCATCTGCCATACGGCACGGATGTCGTAGGTTTCGGGAGAAACGAGGAGAAGATCGGCGCGCTTGCCTTCTGCAATGGAGCCGGTGACAGCATCAAGACCGACCTCGCGTGCGGGAACGATCGTAGCATAGGGCAGTGCCTCGGCATAGGTGATATCTGCAAACCGCATCAGATTGCGGACTGCCTGATAAAGCGTAATTGTGGAGCCGGCGATATTGCCCTCTTCATTGATGGCCTTTCCGTCTACTACGTGGACCTTTTCCCCTGCGATGGCGTATTCACCGTCTGCACAGCCCGTTGCGCTCATGGAGTCGGTGATGAGGGTGAGATGTGCGGGGCGCTTCGTAAGATAGGCGAGCTTTACGATCGCGGGATGGAGATGGAAGCCGTCTGCAATGACCTCGCAGTAGGCTGTATCCACGGTCATGCCTGCAACGACAGGGCCGGGCTCTCTGTGGTGAATGGGACGCATGGCGTTGAAGGTATGCGTGAATGCGTTTACACCCCAGGAAATTGCTTCAAGGGCTTCGTCGTAGGTTGCGTCGGAGTGGCCGAGGGAAACGGTTGCACCGCGTGCAACGGCGGTTTTAACAAAGGTGCAGCCTGCCTCAAGCTCGGCGGCACAGGTAATGTGAACGTGAAGCGGCTCCATACGGTCAAGCAGGGCGGAAAGCTCTGCCGAATCGAGCGGGAAGAGAAGATCTTCGCGGTGTGCGCCGCGGCGCTTTGCGTTGAGATAACGGCCCTCCAGATGGATGCAGTCGTAGCCGGCAGCCTTGACGTTGTCAATGGCCTGCTCGATCTGTGCAAAAGGTGCAGAGGCGATGGTGGGGAAAACGGTGGTCGTACCGTCCTGCGCGTAGGAGCGGCGCATCTCCTTCATTTGTTCGACGGTTGCAGAGTCAAAATCATAGCCAATGCGGCCGTGTGTGTGTGTATCAACCAAGCCGGGGACGAGATAGCATCCGGTCCCGTCAATCACGTTCTCGCAGGAATAGGCAGCATCGGGGGAAAGAAGCTTTGCGATGATGCCGTTTTCAACGACGACGGATGCGGGGGTGAAGCTGCGCTGCTCTGTGCAGTATACGTGTGCACCCCGGATAACGAATGTCTGTGCCATTTTAAAAAATCCTCTCTTTCCAAACTTTAATCACATATATTTTACCATAATTTCTCACATCTTTCAAGGCTTTTTCAGAGATTGCAAAAACTTTTTATGATTTTTTTACTTGTATGGGCGGTGCTGCAAAGAAAAACCGCAGATTCCTGAAAATCGGTTGGAAACGCGCGAAAACGGGACATTCTGACAGAAAAACTGTAAATTTTCAGTAAATTGCGAAAACCCTCTTTTCATTGCGTGTATTCTGTGATATAATATAAGAAAACTGTTATCTCTGTGACCGATAGGAGGCCCTTATGCTGAAAACGGAACGTGTCAGCGTGATGAATCTTGAAAACGCTCTGCGCGGTATGCGCAATCCAATGAATTCCTGGAGTAAATCCGACAGCTATTACGACGGTGATGGAAATTATGTGATCGGAGAAGCGGATGCGCACCTTGCAGGCACTCTTTGCCGTTCCGGCTCCGATGACCGCAAGTTTATCCGTCAGATCTTCGTTTCCGTGGATATCACGGCACCCTTGTATTGGTGGAAGGAGTTTGATACCTACAAGGTTGCTACGGTTGCTAACTCCACCTCTACGATGCACAAGATCCATGCAAAGCCCTTTTCCCGTGAGGATTTTTCCACGGACCATATGGATGAGGAAACGCTTGCGCGCTTTGACGGTGTTATCGCTTATCTTGAGGCTTTGCGCACCAAGTATATGGAAAACAAGGACAAGCAGTATTGGTACGACATGATCCAGTTCCTGCCGTCCTCGTATGAGCAGATGCGCACGGTGACGCTCAATTATGAAACGCTCACCAATATGTACTATGCCCGCCGGTATCATAAGCTTGAGGAGTGGCATATCTTCTGCGACATGATCCGCAGCCTTCCGTACGCAGATCTTCTGATCTGCTGTCACGATGACAAAAAATAACGTATATCCGTGTTCCCAAAGGAGGGAAGCGTATTGAATCAAAAACCGAATTCTCAAGGCCGGGTGCAGCGGCAGCAGGGCGGCACGCAGAATCGCCGTCCGATGACGCCCGAGCAGCAGGCGGCGGCAAGAAAGGCCGCACAGCAGCGCGCGCAGAAGCAAAGAGAGGATGCGCGGCAGGCGCTTGCCCGTGAAGAAAAGCAAAAGCAGAAGCTTGCGCGGGAGCGTGAAAAGCAGCGCAGACGCGCACAGGAGCAGAAGCGCCGCGCCGAAGAAAAGATGCGCCGTCACGACGAGCGGTTTGAGCTGACGGAGGAGGAGCGTGCCATCCGGGCGCAGATGAAGCGTGAGGAGCGGCAGTACCGCTCCAGACAGCGTGCGCGCCGGGCAAAGATCTTTTTCGGCAGGTGCGTGATGTTCTGTATCATGTTCGTGTGTCTGCTTGGCATTTCCATCGGACTTTTCTATGTCAATCTCGTAAAGTACGAGATGTCTGCAAGAAGGGATTTTTCCTATAAGGTCGGAACAGCCTCCTCCGTGACCGTGCCGTATGAGCAGATGGTGCGCGGCGGAACGCTCTATGTGAATATGACGCCGATCGTTTCGATGTGCGGTCTGGCAGTCACAGGTGACACAGCCGAGCTGCGCTACATCTCCCGAAACGGGCGTGAGCACGTGCAGTTTATCGTTGGCTCAACACAGGTGTTTATCAACGGCGTTGAGGAGCGTCTGACGGCAGCCCCTTATCTGATCGGTGAGGATCTGTACGTTCCTGCAAGCTTCTTTTCCTCGTTCGTAACCGGAATCTCAGTCAACTACAACAAGGATACGCAATCGGTTTCCGTCACGCAGACACCGCTCTCCGACGGCTCAGCCGAGATGCAGCAGCTTCGCTTCGTTATCCGATCCAACTCACCCCTTATCAGCCTTAATGAGTTTAATGAATTCGGCAATACGCCGCCAATTGCGTTTACTGCAGATCTGAGCCTGTATGAGGAGTATATGAATCCCAAGGACCGTGATGCGTATCTTCTATTGGTCAATGAGCAGTATCCTTTGCCGCAGTCGTACGTGCCGGATACGGTTGAGATCGTTGATATCCGACTCGACGGACGTCCGCTGCAGTATCTGGATTTCACGGCAGAGCGTGCGGCACACGCCATGATTATGGAGCTTGCCTCCAACGGCTTTTCCGACGTTAATATTCTGCTTGGCTATCGTTCTTATTCCAAGCAGCGCAATTACTTTGAAACGGTCGTTGCCGATTACATGAAGACGATGACCGAGGAGCAGGCGCGTATTGCGGCATCCTCGATTGCACAGAAGGCAGGCTGCAATCCTCAGCAGGCAGGTACCTCAATTATTATGCACAATCTGGAGGATACGACCACAGCCTTCTCCAGAGAGGCCGCTTATGCGTGGCTTGCCGAAAACTGCTGGAAGTTCGGTTACATCATCCGCTATCCTGCGGATAAGACCGCTGAAACCGGCATGGCGTTCCAGCCGTATTTCTTTACGTTTGTCGGACGGTATCACGCAATGCGTATTATGGAGAGCGGGCTTTCCATGGAGGAATACGTAATGCAGCTTGAGGCGAAGAATTACTTTGGAACCAGCTATGAGCAGTTCAGAAACGGACTGATTGAGAATATCAATAAGTGATTATATATGGGGCTGGGGCACGTAAGTGCAACAGCCCTGCGTGCTTCATTTTACGGAACGGAGGGATGCTTGATGCTGAAGCTGTACGCTGCGTGGGCGGCGTTTGACGGTGCCGACCGCGCGAAGCTGCTCTCGGCTTGCGGCTCGCTTTCTGAAAAGATAGGATCCAGACACGACCGCGACCTGCCCTCGGCACTCTGCGCGCGTTTTCTGCTTGCATATGCACTCCGGCAAGAGGGCTATGACGACGCCGTGTTTTCCTCCATCGTATGGGAGGGGAAGCCGTACGCCGCGTGCGGCTCGGCTCCGTATTTCAGCTATACGCATACCGGTGCCGACGGCACGTATCCGGGAGCCGCAGCGGTTCTTCTGTCGGATACGGAGGAGGTTGGCGTTGATATGGAGCGCATCCGTCCTATGCGCCGTTCCGGTGTAATTTCCGGGAGGCTGTTTCTTGAGCACGAGCGCGCGTATCTTGCGCGGCAGGCAAGTGACGAGGCCTTCTTCCGCATCTGGTGTGCAAAGGAGGCGTTCGTCAAGCGAACCGGCGAGGGCTTTTCCCGCCCGTTTTCGACGATCTCGGTCGATCCCGATACGGCGATTGCCGCTTCAGATGGTATCCGTTGTGCGCTTTCCTTTGCGGCCTTCGGACCGCATCTGCTTTGTGCCGCCGCCGGGGCGTGTGCGCGTTTGGAGCCCATTGTGGTACAGCCGCATATACTTTGGGAGCAATTTGCAAGCAAGCTTTAAGCCGATGAAAAAGACATGGCTTTGTATCCGTGACGTACGCGCGGAGTACAGAGCCATGCTTTTTATTATTTCATATAATCGATGGGATCGACGGGAATTCCCTTGACGGTGATGGAAAAGTGCAAATGGTCAGAGTCTGCCATTTCGATGATCATGGTTTCACCGACACCGCCGATGACATCACCGGCAAGGACCGTCACACCCGGCTCAATGCCGCGCGGCAGATCGAAGGACAGATTTGCATAGCATGAGCGAATGTCGCCGCCGTGTGTAATCTCCACACACTGACCAAGAAACGGATCCTGCCAGACACGCTCGATGACACCGTCTGCACACGCACTGACAGGCGTGCCGACGGGCGCGGTGATATCGATGCCGCTGTGAACGCGGTAATCGTTCATGGTCAGGGAATATACTGCGATATCATCGGTGAATCCCTTTGCGATCTCGCCGCCAACCGGCATGATTGCCTGGAAGCTATCTCCGTTGTCAAAGGATGCTGTGGGGAGGTCCTTGTCCGTGTCGTCGGGCTTGACGTCGGTTGGCGCATCCGTTTCAACACCGGGGATTTCCGTATCGTAGGGGTTTGCAGGCGTATTTTCGTCATCCTCCTCCACATCTGCGGAAACAGGAGGCTTGCTGTCGTCGGGCATTTCCGTAATCCCCTGCGTTTGATCGGGGGAGGGGCGCGCTTCGCTTCTTCGGCCTGCTGTGGTAAAGATTGCCATCATGCCGACGGTTAGCAGGGCAAGGACGGCAAGGGACCAGATGCCTGCGTGAATGAACTGGCTTCTTTGCTCATATCTTTGTTTCATATCGGGTACTCCTTCAGAAATAATCGTGCGGGATAGCAGGCGTTGGCTGCTTTCGCCGGTTGAAGATAGTGTGGCCCGATTGCAGGATATTATTCAGCTTTTTTTGGAATTACTGTCAGTTGGAACGTAAAGTGAGGTAAACGTAACGGCGTCAAGAGGGAACCATACGAGCAGAAGCTCGAGAACAACTGCAAGAATATCACCAAAGCGCCGCAGATCAAGCGTGATAAACGGCCAGAAAAAGCCGAAGAAAAGAACCGTCAGCGGCACGATGAGCTTGTACGTTCCGCAGATGGCGCGGGTTGCGCATACGACAACCGTTACCCAGAAAACGCATTCCGCAAGCAGAATGAGAAGTGCTGATACGGAAAAGGCGGGAAGCATCGCGAAAAAGGCGACGATCTTGCATAGGATGCGTGCGGCTCCGAGGATGGCGATTGGGGGGATCATTTCCGTCACGTTTGCCTCAGCATAACGGCGGATATGGACCGTATACCAAACGGATGGTGCGATCATTGCCGCTGCCAAGACGGCGTCCGTTACGTTGGCTTGCCGGATGGCGCTGACGGTGCGGTAGATCTGCGTTGCCAAATAAAGGACGAGAACGATGGTCATATGGGAAAATTGCTTTGGCTTGGGACGTACGACGAGCGCGGAGTGAAACTGCGGAAACATGCGCATCAGACGACCTCCCCGGCATTCTTGCGTGCAAAGATGGCGTTGAATGCCTCCTCGTAGGGCGGATATGCGATGCCGTATTCCGTGATGATTCCGGAAATGAGCGTATGGTCGGTGACGTCAAAGGCGGGATTATATACCTTGACACCGTCCGGTGCCATGCGCGAGGTATACCAAAGCTCCGTGATTTCCTCGGGCTTGCGTTCCTCGATCGGAATGGCATCTCCCGTGGGACAGCTCATGTCAATGGTTGCGGTTGGTGCACAGACGTAGACTGGGACACCGTACTGCTTTGCGACGCAGGCGACTACGGAGGTACCGATCTTGTTTGCCGTATCGCCGTTTGCGGCGACGCGATCACAGCCGACAAAACCGGCCTG